>JAILIC010000122.1 GCA_024695475.1 Treponema sp. | reverse complement strand
ATAGGTTCCCTGTACGGTTTCCTTTATAGCTTGTGATAACATCGGTACAGAAATAGCACAATCTGTTGTGATAAAGCAAAGCATGGTACCAAGATTTATGTGTATCATACCGCTGCCTTTGCACATTGCACCTATAGTTATTGTTTTACCACCAACCTGACCTTGTACGGCACATTCCTTATAATGAGTATCAGTTGTCATAATAGCAATACGAGCTTCTTCATGACCTTTTTTTGACAACCCATTCTTAAGCTCCTCTATATGTTCTTCGATTTTTTCTACCGGTAGCTGCTGCCCAATTACACCTGTAGAACAAACAATAACATCTTCCGCCTTAATATGTAATGCAGAAGCTACACACTGAGCCATACGATAGGCATTTTTAGCACCTTGTTCGCCCGTACAGGCATTTGCATTACCACTATTGGCAATAACAGCCTGAATGCAACCATCAGCGAGATGTTTTTTAGTAAGTTTAACACATTCTGCCTTTACTCGATTTTGCGTAAACACACCTGCTGCATGACATGGCTTTTCAGAGAAAATCAAAGCTGTATCATTTGTTGTCCTACTAGCCTTAATATGACAAAGAACACCATTGGCCGTAAACCCCTGTGCAGCCGTTACACCACCATCTATATAGTGTATACTGTTAGGCATATATTTTCACTCCAGATACATAAATATACAAAATATCTAGCATATTTATACATCTAATAAAATAAAAATGCAATAACATTCACTAGATAACCTCAAAAAACACATAATCAAAGCACACACTTATCATATCTCATATAGAGATAAAAAAAGGGAACTGCTCACTTCAACAGTTCCCTTTATACAAACTTGCTATATGTTACACATGAAATTGATCTATTTGAGTACCAATATCTTCAATAGAAGATTTCATCTTTTCAGAAATATCATGTAATGCAGAACCAGTTTCATCGATTTTACGAGCACCATTAGACATTTGTGTCATATTTTCTTTCATAGTCAATGTAGCATCTTGCAAAGCACGAACTTCCTGCAAAATAGCTTTATTACCGGCTGCCATTTCAGAAGAAGCATTCCGTACTTCAATAGTACTATCATTCATGGTATGTAAAACTTGCGTAATCTGATGAGATCCTTCCTGTTGCTCTTGCATTGCAGATTTTATCTGGCGAACAAGTTCGTCAGTTTCTTTTATCTTATTAGATACAGACTGGAAAGCTTCACTTGATTCAGCACTCGCACTAACAACACTGCTAATTGATTCCTTAATGCTATTAAGCTGCTGACCAATTGTTTTTGATTGTGCAGAAGAAGTTTCTGACAGTTTTCGTATTTCATCTGCAACAACACTAAAACCTTTACCAGCATCACCTGCATGAGCTGCTTCGATAGCTGCATTCATTGCAAGTAAATTTGTCTGACTTGCGATACTTGCAATAGCCTGATTCGCTTCTTGCAACATTTCTGACTGGTTTTCAATCTGCTCAATACGTTCATTTACATCAAGTTGTTTTGTAGAACCATTCTGAGCATTGGTTTGCAATTCCGCAAATGAAGCAGCCATTTTATCAACAGATTGATTTACTGATGCAATATTACCAATCATCTCTTCTACCGCAGCAGATGCCTGCGTAACCCCAGCAGATTGAGATTCAATCATATGCTCAAGAGACTCAATATTTGAGGCAATTTGATTAACAGCCCCCGCAGTTTGACTAACACTGTTACTCTGATTAACAATCTGTGTACTCATACTTGAAATCTGAGATAAGATTTCCTTAATTGAAGTACCTGTATCCTCCGTACTTGCTCCTAAGTCATCACCTACCTCAGTAAGCATCTGCTTTGAGTTTTTAATTTGGGCAATAATCGTATGCAACTTAGCAGTAAACTGATTAAAGCCATCAACAACAGCTCCAACTTCATCTTCTGAAGATACTTTTATACGTTTTGTTAAATCAGCATTTCCACTTGCTATATCCTGAATAGAATCTTTAACAATTTTAAGCGGTTTGATATTTATTGATACAACAAGCATACTCAGCAATGCAGCAATCACAACGCAAAGCACCATTGCCAGTATCATAACAAATACCATACGATTAATAGATCCAAAGAAGTCTTCATGAGGAGCCATGCAGAATACAACCCAATTAGTTCCATCTACCGGTCGGAAAGTGCTTACCATGTTTTTTTTGCGAATAGGTTCATAAAAGACATGATAACCTACTTTACCTGAACATGCCAACTGCACAGCTTCGTGCATTTCGCCCTGTGTTGATTCAAGAAGATTCTGTCCCTGTTTTACAAACTCAACATCTGCATCTCCGATTGTAGTCCCCTTGTCCATATTAAGAATAATCGGATGACCTTCACGACCGACAATAGTATCTGCACATAGTGTTGAAAGTCGCTCGCCTTTAACAACAGCAACAATAACACCTAAAACTGTTTTACCATCAAAAACAGGAACACCATAAAACATCAAAAGCTGCCCATTTACAGGACTGATATTTGGCTCCAAAATAGCATGCTTACCTTTTTTTGCCTCCTCAAAATAGGCACGACCAGCAAAATTTGTCGGAGTACCATCACGAGTAAAACCATTACCATCTATATCATAATAACTAATATTGACATAGTCAGAATCAAGTTCAACAACTTCATGAGCAAACAGATTTTTTTCATATAAGCTTACATCTTCATCTCTCATAATAGAAAGCGAAGCAATACCATCAAGCATATGAAATACCTTTTGATTCTCAGCAGTCAACGCATCAGCAATGCTTTTTGATGTTGTTTCCATCTGATTTTGAACAGCAGCTTCAAGTGATGGTTTTGAAGTACCATAGGCAATAAGTCCCATGATACAATTAGAAGCTACAATAATAGTAAGCACTAGCCCTAACAGCTTTAGTGCGAGGCTCCTTATCTTCATAAAATATAGGTTCTCCTTTCTTCGTTGCTTATTCTATATAAGTATTTTCTAAAAGTCAAACACACTGAAAAAAAGACTTATTATAGAAAAAAAAGTATCAATACTATATTCTAGTATCTATGAAACAGACAGAATATATCAAAGATACTACAGCACAAGAACTGCTTGATTTTATTCAAGACAGTCCTAGTTGCTTCCACGTAATTGCTCAATTTGCAAAAAAACTAATTCAAAACGGTTTTATAGAGCTTGACGAAAAAAACACATGGAATATACAAAAAGGTGGCAAATATTTTGTCACAAAAAATAGTTCTTCTATTATTGCTTTTATTGTTCCAAAAACTGACTACAAAGGGTTTTCTATTGTAGCAAGTCACAGCGACTCACCTTCGTTTAAAATCAAGGAAAATAGTGAGATACATAGTGATAACGTTTTTATCAAACTTAATATCGAAAAATACGGAGGCATGTTGTGTGCCCCATGGTTTGACAGACCTTTATCAATTGCAGGTCGTATCATCTATAAAGACAGTAACAATACCGATAATCCGTTAAACCTTAAACAAAAGCTAGTCAATATTGATCGAGATCTTATAATGATTCCCAATTTAGCTATACACTTCAATAGAGATGCTAATAATGGACATACGTATAACGTACAAAATGAAATGCTACCAATTCTCTCCTGCAATCAAGAAAAAGCTACTCAAAAATCAGAGCTCATGGAATTAGTTGCCAGTTCTGCAAATATTGAACAAAATCTCATACTCGCCACAGATTTATACTTATATAACAGGCAACCAGGAACATTTTGGGGAGCAAAAAACGAATTCATTGCAAGTACTAAACTTGACGATTTAGAATGTGCATTTACAACATTCAAAGCTTTTACAGCCTCAGAAAATGATACACACATCCTCGTTCATTGCGTATTTGACAACGAGGAAGTCGGTAGCCAAACTCAACAAGGAGCCGCATCTACATTCTTACATGATACGTTAGTACGTATTAATGAGTGCTTTAATCGCTCTCAACAGGCATTTTTACAGAGTCTTGCAAACAGCTTTATGATCAGTGCAGATAACGCACATGCCCTTCATCCAAATTTTTCTGCATCTTCAGATCCGATAAACCGTCCAATTCCCAATGGAGGACCTGTCATTAAATTCAATGCATCCCAAAAGTACACATCAGATGCTATCAGTGCCTCAGTATTTAAAAGTGTCTGCGAGAGAGCATCTGTCCCTTATCAAATCTTCACCAACCGCTCAGATATTGCAGGAGGCTCTACACTTGGAAATATAAGTGGAACACAAGTTTCAATTCCTGCTGTCGATATCGGCTTAGCACAATGGGCCATGCATTCTCCTTACGAAAGTGCAGGAGCAAAAGACCCTGCACTTATGATCCGTGCAATTACCGAGTTTTATCGCACTACATGGACGCTGGCAATCGAATAAGCCGTACAAATGGAGGTGCTTAAAAGCTCTCACCTAGTTACAATAAACGCAACTTACAAGGCAAACACGCAAAATGAAGTGATTGTACATCACCGCCATACTCCCCATCTAAATGAACCACAAGGGGAGCAGCGGTTTGTACATCTACTGTTTTACAATTGGCACAATAAAAACCTTGCAATGAACGATGTTTTCCCAATATTAAAAGAGGAAACTCCAACAAGGCAACCAATTTTGGAATACCATAAGCACAACAAATAGACAACAAGCCATCTTCAGCACTTGCATCAGGAGCCATAGGGACACCTCCCCCCTCCGCCTTAAAATTCATACATGCAAGAAATATAAGATTAGCAAAGTCCAGTTTGTGCTCATCAGGTAAACCTGCATTTAACACAACTGCGACTTTTTCCATCTTCATACTGAACAAGGTCTGTATGGTTAAAACAATATAAGTTAAACCACCCAAATGCAAAAAATTAAGAACAGTTTTTATCCGACTTGTTAATGCCCGCTTACAAACTATAGCATCCATTCCAAAACCAGAACTAATTGCAAAATATCGTTTTGTAACAACATGCGTAGCATCTTTTGTACACGTTACTCCAATATCAATAGAGTGGATAGTATTATCCAGTATTCGTGCCAAAGCTTTTTTTGTATTCTTGGAAATACCAGCTCCTCTTGCAAAGTCATTACCAGAACCAGTTGGTATCACTCCAATTGAAACTTTTTGAAAATCAGTAATTCCATTAAGAACTTCATTAATTGTTCCATCTCCACCAACAATGACTATTCTTATATTCTGATCATCACGACAGCACAATGACGAAGTTAGTTCAGTAGCATGACCGGGATAATTCGTACTCAACATCTCATACGAGATATGTTTCTTCTTGAGTAGTTTTTCAACATATTTCCATGTCTTATATGCCCGGCCGCTACCACCATGAGTATTAACTATAAAATAATACATAATACAAACAGTATACCTAAGAACGTATTTTTATAATACGATCAAATGGTACATAGTCTGTAAAATATAAAGTAAAGCAACGATTTGAAGCCTGTTCACTGCCAAATTTACCAGCAGTATAACGGTGAGCAGCAAATGCAGGACCAATACTGATATGTTCATTTTTATTTTCAAATGTTATCATGCCAGTCTTTGCTATCATACCACTACCAGTATCAGCAGGTATCTCAAACTGATCACCAACTACACGCTCGGCTCCAGTACATGCAATCTCAATTCTGAAAGGAGCTGGTTTTACACCACTGGTAACAACGTGTAAATCAACTCCGTATCCATCAGCATCTCGAGCTTCTGTTACAGTAACCTTTACATTTAAATTAGGTCCATGTAATTTTGGACGTTTAGTATTATCCATCTTCCACCAATCTGTAGTTTCAGGCTTTGTTTCAAAAGGAAGATAATACCATCCTTTCATAGTCTGCTCTAATGTATAACTTTTTTTATCATCACGAGCATCCATTGACTCAGAAATAAATGCACGATGTTCACAAAAACTGCCGGCAACTTTTACTTCAAGAACAATTGACTTGTTGGTAACATACAAGAAATTAGATTTTCCCTGCATGACTGTCCATGTACAATCTTTTTCATGTACACGAGCAATACCAGAATCTTTATAAAATGCTGCAAAATCAGGCTGCTGGTATAATCCATCATGTTCAACTTCGATCAAGTCAGGTCTGTTCATAATATGAATCAAGAAATCGGGAGCTGTCAAACGATTACATTCTATAGTATCAAATATCTTGTTTGCCATATCCAAAAATTCTGGAATCTTGAAATCATGTCCCATACGAAGATATTCCATATAATAATCAATTGGATATACCAGTTTACCATTATCTTGTCTTGTAGAATTTGCAGTAAAAATACTACCATTAGGTTCAAAATAGGTAAGCATCATACGAAGATTTCTAATAGCATTATCATAGTATGAGGTATCGCCAGTACAATCTCCAATCGTAATCATGGCATCATTATTGATTCGATTGTAGTTACCGGCTGATTTTTCAGCATACTCACCATCAGAATTACAGTCGATACCTTCATTTAGATAATCCTGAGCACGCTTTGCAAACTCTGGACGATTAAACAAGGAAGCACAAACCAATAAATTTGATGCTATTGCCCAGCGATGATTTGGAGTATGAAACCCTCCGTTCACCATTCCTTCTGCGCCTTGTTCAATAATAACGCCCATTCTGTCATGAATAAGACGCTCAAAACCATCACGTTCATACTCTTGTAAATGAGCATGTAGATACAAATAAGCAGCCAATAATCGCTTAATACAAAATGCGGTATCAGGTGCAGAAAAAAAGTTACAGTCGATATAATCAAACAGGCCATTATCATGTTGCACAGAACGAATATATGTCAATCCTGCCAATATAGAATTTTTTACTTGTTCAGAATGGTATAACGTACTTTCTTTATTACAGTAAACCGCAGTCATAGTGGTTATTTCGTATATGGCAATCTTAGCCTCAACCAAACCATTTTCATTTAAGAAGCCACCGCAATATTCATTTTCAGGATCGGTTATCTGATTACGCAATGCCAAAGCTACTTTCTTTTCACTATCAGCGATCATTCTTTTATAATGTTCTTTCATTCTTATTTCTCCCATCTCAAAGTTTTTATTTCAAAAGGTCTAAAGCTCAGTGATACCGATTTTGTATCTGTATTAAAATCACATTCACAAAGCTCTTTTTCTTCCATCATATCTATACACTTCACCGTAGTAACAGGTAATGAAGTACAAACTGAAGTTTCAGCACATCCACCATAAGCCTCATACAAACGCATAATAATTGCGCCCGAATCATCATCTGCAGATTTAATGCTATCAATAACAATTGAATCATTGTCACAGATAAAAAAGCGGGTATCTGCATACTTTGTACTAAAGGCCTTTGGAACTGCAATCAATTGCAAAGGTACATTACAATCACTTGCCTCATTTACAACACCACTTTCAGCAAATGGCGTATCAAATACATAGAGACTGTAAAGCATCTTATGTATTCCTGCATCTGCGCGCATATCGGGAATAACAGCAGCCTTCAACAATGACAATCCAATACAATTATCATGGACGCTCACTCCATATTTGCAATCATTTAAGACTGCAACACCATGAGCACTATCACACAATGCCGTATATCGATGGTTACATACTTCATATCTATCTTTATCATATTGACGAGATGTATGTGTCGGACGCTTTACATAACCAAATTGAGTTTCACAATATGCTTCATCTGTCTGTATGTGCAAAGGGAATAATACCTTAAGGAATTTATGTTTTTCATGCCAGTCTATATTTGTATCAAAATCAACTCGCCGGCAATCTGCGCGTACTGTCACCAGTTGCTCAATTGTCGAATCATGTATTACTCGACAAATTTTGACCTGTACATACCGCGTATTGGTAGTCACAACAGATATTTGAGCAGGTTCAGACAGGGTAAGCGGCATCTGATTGTACATTGGACTTAATTCCCATGCATCATAAAATGGAGTCACATCTTTATACATACAAAAATCATTACAAGGAGAACGTACTAGTTCTGTATGTATACTTTTGTCATACACTGACGAAAGTCGTCCATAGGTATCAAATACCAAAATCAAGTAGGCATTCTCTATTTTCAAAGAAGTTTCGCCATTTTGATTTATCATAGTACAGTAAACACCAGGTGTCTGGTCAGTAGACTCCGTAGCCACCTGTGAAGAAAGTGTTGTATATCCATATGCAGGAACAGATACTTCTACCAATTTTTCTGTCTTAGGATGTACAACTAATTCATTTCTATCATGACTCAGTGTATTAACAACAATATATTGCTCATTTTCAGACACATCTGAAGGTCTATCGTTACCATCTGAGTATAAATGATACAGTGTATTTTGAGCTAATTCATTTGTTGCAGTGCAAGCTTCCTGTAAAGCAGAACACGCCTCATCATTTACACGCTGTATACTAGTACCAGCAAGTATATCATGAAACTGATTCAATAACAGTGTTGACCATTGCTGCTCTAACAATTCTCTTCTTTTACTTTGCTTACCATATAAGAAAGTATCAATTGCATCTGCATAATCTGCATCATGCAAAGCAACTTCTGTCTTACGGGACAAACGTTTAATATGTCCTTGAGAAGTATAACTACCTCTATGCCATGACAAATACAACTCACCCGTATAACAAGGAGCCTGTGTACCAGTTTCTTCCAGTTGTTTAGTAATCTTCTCTAAAAACACCTGAGGAGCTTCCATCTTGGTACGAGGAATGCCTTCCAAATCGCCAATACGTTTAACAGTCTCCAACATGTCCCGAGTTGGGCCACCGCCACCATCACCATATCCAAACGGAAACAACATACCATCTATGTTTTCTTGTTGGATTCTATCCTCATGCCATCGTTGCCACACAGCCTGAGGTGTAATAACGGCATTATTCTTTTTATATATATGAGAGACAATTTCAGTACCATCAATTCCTTTCCATATAAAATTATTATACGGGAACGGATCACATTCTGGATCTGCACGCAGTAGCTTTTGAGTAGAAAAATAAGATACTCCGCACCCCGCAAATATCTGCGGTAAAGCTCCTGAAAAACCAAACGTATCTGGTAACCATGCCATACGTGAATCTTGATTAAAATACTTCTTAAACCATCGGCGACCACGTACCAACTGTCGTATCAAAGCTTCGCCAGATGGCATATTTGCGTCACTTTCAACCCAAAATGCACCATCACCGATACATTGACCTTGCAATGCCTTTTCACGTACTCGTCCATACACTTCTGGATAGTATTGTCGTAATACTTCAAAAATATACGGTTCACAAGCCAAAAAAAGATAATCAGGATACTTATCCATTAAGGCCAATTGCGTCGCATAGGTTCTGGCACATTTACGCTTTGTTTCTTCAAGAGGCCACTCCCATGCCAAATCTAGATGAGATTGTCCTATTAATGACATAACAGGTGCCGTACTACCATTAGTACAAGAAAGAGCATCTTTCAGCTTTTTATCTGCTTCAAGGATACTAGCCGTACGTTCCTGCTCTTCTAACTCAAAATCAGCAATAAGCGTAAAATCCTCTAACGCTTTGGCAACTTTCTGATACCGCAAACTCGTAGGAGGAAGGACTGAAAGTAAACTATATAATGTACGATAGTCCATTGCCACCTGATAGACGGCCTCATCCCAAATACCCCATGAAAATGCTTGCGTTGTTATCTGTTGTGAAGATGGCTCGGGAACAGGAATTTCGTCTGGAGCATATGGACCACCATTTTCTGGTCTGACACCATGTCCAGCATAGCATTCTGCATATAAATCATAAACATCACCAGCAACAGCAGATGATGATAAAACAATATAGTCGTGCTTTTTATCTTGTGTACCGCATACATGGCCATTTACATATATAAGAGATTCTCCTCCACACCCAGGGAGACACACAATTTCTTTACCAGCAACAGCACGCGAGACTTTTATTGACCAATGGAACCAACCATATTCCCATTTTTTTCCCCACCGCATGTTATGAGTAACCTTACTCATCGGAAGCTTTTGAACTTGGTCAAGATTCAAGTGTTCCATTGTAGTTGCATACTCTGCAGAAACTTCAGCAACTGGTATATAGAAAAAACGAGTAAAATAATCGTTCCAAATCTTTAATCGTTCTGCCCACTGTCTACCTATTTCCATGATATCCCCTCCTACTGTACAACAACATACCTAAAAACAACACCATACATACAGGTAAGACTAACATCGGACCTGTAAAACCGACTTCAGATACGACTGGTCCAAACAAGGCATTAAAAGCAATATCAAAAACAGTTGCACTACTAATAATCGTTCCTGTAGCGGTAGAAAGTATAGAGTTATTATAAAAGCCAGAAATATACATAACCATTGTCGGATATACAATTGATAACGCAAGCCCAGAACAACCAAGAATCAATAAATAAGTATCCAGCAGACTATTTGGAAATAACCAGCATCCATGAAAATCAGCACCTAAAATGCCAAATGTATATAAACATGCTCCCACAGTTGTAAATAAAATCAAACTTTTTGCTATACCTATTTTATGTACAATCGGAGCAAATATGAGACGGCCTATTGTTATGCCACCAAAAAAGAGTGACAAGTAAAATGATGATTTTTCTGTTGTATACTGATACTGACTGGAACAAAACAATACCAACCAATTCATAATGCTATGTTCTGCCACAAAATAAAATCCAAACAATAATACTAAAACAAAAAACCACGGATTACGAATAACTAGTCCATAACCAGTATTTTCTGATTCAAAAGAAGATCTAATCTTACTTTCATCATCATTAGTGTCAGTTTTAGGAATCTGTAAAAAACAGAATAAAATAAAAGCTATAACACCCAGAACAAACAAAACAAGACAAGCATACTTCCATTCCAAAAAAGATGAAGCATGCCGTCCAGAAATATACTGATTTCCACTGGTACCGATTCCCTGAACAAAATATAACGTATTTACAATGAGTGCTGGAGCAGAAACAAATAACAGCGGTGTCATTACATTGATTAAGGTATTCATCAATGTAGAAGTTCCCATTGCAATAAACATTCCTATAAGAAGAACGAGGTAACTATCAGTTACCAAATAAAGCATAAAAGCCACAAGCAATAGAATAAGAAGTGTACAGAATACGTTTTTAATGCCATATACATCTGCAAGACGACTTCCAAAAAGCATAAACAGTAAGTTACCAATATAACTCACGGTAACAATTTGGGCAAAACCAACCGTTCCAATTTCAAAATGGTCAACAAATACTTGCCCAAAAACACCTCTCATACTGTCACTTGCCCCAAGGACAATCATTAGTAACATTAGTACGATATAAACATATATGCTCTGAAAGCGAAATGTGCTTTTACTTTGTAATGAAGTCATCAAAATGCTCCTATTTTTTTTAACTCAGAAATAATTCTGGCAGGTATCTCTTTTTCCACTGCTACCCAAGAGGTATATAACTCCTCAGGAATTGGTATTTCTCTAAAATGCCAGGATGGTTTAAATGCATACTTTTGCTTGATATATGTTTTAACCATATATTGCTGTGTATCAGATAAGACAGGAACTACCTTTTCAAACATCTCAGGAGTATCAAGTCCAGCATTTCCTGCCTCCTCAAAGCAACAACTATCTGCATTTGGGTATAAGGCAAACAGGTCAGGGTGTGGTAAAAACGCATGTTTTCCTGGTTGTACATATAATCGCACATGAGTATCAGACATATTTCCTGATGGTAAAATAGGAAAAGCAGGTATCATCTGATTTAAATATTTACCATGAAAACTTGCTTCGCACCCACATACCGTTTTATCAGAAGCAACATATATCCATACATGTTCCAGTTCATACAGATGCTGAATATCATAATCATACGAATATGCATATTCGACAACAAACTCAGCACCCTTTGAAGCTGGATCAATCAGCCTGCGTCTCGATGGAGACCCGGGAAAAGAAGGACTAGACGAAACTGAATGAAATAGAGTACATCCTACCTGCTTTATAGCGAAAGGTTCTTTTTCGTCAAAAAGCAGTATAGGTGCATATTTAATCCAAGTCTCCATTGAGTTTTTCCAACAAGGCATATAGCTCTTCTGATGTAGATACCCGATAATCAGGTGTTTCTTCTGCATTCTTAGGAGTCATATCATAACGAGGAGACCAATCATATAATATAGAAGTAATTCCATATCGATTGGCACCGACAACATCTCGGATAAGGTTGTTTCCTATCATGACTACACGTTTTTTATCTGCATCTGTTAAATGCAAAGCATCCATAGCAGTCTGAAACATAATCGCAGCAGGTTTACGATCCCCTAATGCTTCAGAAATGGCACGGGTTGTAAACACATCAGAGAGTCCATGTTGTTCGTATACATTCTTAAATGACTCAACCTCACCGTCAGCAACAAGCGCCAATGTATACCCATCATGAACAAGGCGTTGCAACAAGGCTTTTCCATCTGCATGCAGATCAGCCTTAACAACTATTCCCCGATCATCACGGATTTCTGTTGATTCATCAACGATAGTATCTCCACTGTCAAAAAAAACAATTAATTTTTTACTCATTGTGATTCCTTTTCCATAATATTTGCAAAACCACGCAAATGTAATTCGGCATATCGATGGCAAGCAACAAAATGGCCATTACCAACATCTACAAATGGAGGAAATTCCTTCTTGCATTTCTCTGTACAATAATGGCATCGCTCATGGAAATAACAGCCAGCAGGAGGATTTGCAGGATTAGGAATTTCACCTTCCAAAGGAATACGATCCATCTTATAGTCAGGATCCGCTACAGGAACAGCTGACAAAAGAGCTTCTGTGTAAGGATGGAGCGGATGTGCAAAAACATCTCGTGAAGATGCATACTCAACCATTCGACCGAGATACATAACACCTACTTTATCAGAAATATGCTCAACAACTGACAAATCATGACTTATAAAAAGATACGTTAAATGAAACTCTTTTTGAAGATCCTTTAACAAATTGATAATCTGAGCTCTAATTGAAACGTCAAGTGCAGATACAGCCTCATCACAGACAATAACCCGAGGCATCAAAACCAATGCACGTGCAATACCGATACGTTGTCTCTGACCTCCAGAAAAAGCATGAGGATAGCGTTTCAGATAAGTGGTATTTAATCCAACCTTAGCTGCAATATCCATTACCTTCTGAGATAATTCCTCTTTTGATAATTTGAAATTAGCTTTCAAAGGTTCTGAGATAATATCATAGACGGTCATACGAGGATCAAGAGAAGCGTATGGGTCTTGGAATATCATCTGCAACTCTTTACGCAGTACTTTCATTTGGTTCTTATCAATCTGTAAGAAATCATAGGTTTTTCCATCTGCAGCCCGATACATAACCGAACCCTTTGTAGCTTCGATTGCACGGATAATACAGCGTCCCAGAGTTGTCTTACCACATCCAGACTCACCAACAATACCTACGGTTTCACCTTCATTCACCGTAAAACTAACATCAGTTACAGCTTTTACGCATACCCCTTTGGAAGTAAACTGCTTATATATATTTTTAACCTCTAAAATAGGCTCACTCATTGTTTCCTCCATTGAACAAACAGCAACTTACGCTGTGTGTTCCTTCAATTACGGACAACGCTGGATCACATGCATTACATACACCCTCAATATGTTTTGAACAACGATCGTAGAAACTACATCCTTTTGGCAAATTAAGTGCAAGTGGAACTGTACCTGGGATAGAGAACAAACGTTCTGTTTTATTACCACCAAGTTTATGTACAGAACCAATAAGACCTTGTGTATAAGGGTGTGACGGTTTTTTGAAAATATCGTCAACACTAGCCATTTCAACAACTTTACCAAGATACATAACGGCAACTCTGTCGCACATTGCAGCGACAGTACCTAAATCATGGGTGATGTACAAAATGGACATACCAATTTCTTTTTGCAGTTCCTTCATCAACTCAAGGATTTGAGCTTGGATAGTAACATCAAGAGCTGTTGTCGGTTCATCAGCAATTAACAAATCAGGTTTACAAACAAGAGCCATAGCAATCAAAGAACGCTGAAGCATACCACCAGAGAATTCATGGGGGTACTGATCATAGCGTTTTTCTGCATTTGCAATACCTACCTTTTTCATCATTTCGATGGTAATAGCCTTGGACTCTTCCTTATCTTTTGTAATATGCAATCTGGTACATTCGTTAATTTGATTACCTATCGTATACATTGGTGAAAATGCTGCCATAGGTTCCTGAAAAATCATAGAAATATGTTTTCCACGGATAGCACGAATTTCTTTACCACCACGTTTTAACTTAAGCAAATCAACGGCCATCATTGAGCTGTCAGAAGGTCTAAACATAATGGAACCACTGGCTGTACAATTCTTATTATTGATTCCCAGAATCGCCTTACTGGTCAAACTCTTACCACAACCTGATTCTCCAACCAGTCCAAGAGTCTCACCCTTTTTTATATCGAGATTAACACCGCGTACTGCAGTAAGTGTTCCCTCATCTGTTTTTATATCTATATGTAAATCTTTTATTTCAATCAATGTGTTATCGGTCATAGTTTACTCCTGAGGGCATTATTTGTATGGATCCGCAGCATCACGAAGACCATCACCAAGGAAATTGAATGCCAAAACAGAGACAATAACAACAAGCAGAGGTATAAGCTTCCATGGATACAACGCAATATTTGATATATCTTGAGCTTCCTGTAAGAGTACACCCCAACTAGTAGCAGGAGAACGCATACCTAATCCTAAAAAGCTCATGGAAGTTTCACCAATAATCATGCTTGGAATTTCCAAGGTCAAATTAACAATAAGATACCCAATAAAACCTGGAACCAAGTGTTTGATGATTATCTTAAAATCACTGACACCTGCTAAGCGGGCAGCCATAACATAATCTTCTTTTCTTAGCGAGATAAACTTACCGCGAACAATACGTGCCAATCCTGTCCATGTAATAAAAGACATGATGATAGTAATGTATAAATACATACGTACAATCGGGATATCAGGAGGTATAGCAGCAGACAACGCCATCCACAATGGTACCGATGGGAAAGAGGTAATAACTTCGATAACACGCTGTATCACCATATCAATCCATCCACCAAAGTAACCTGAAATACCACCAAGCAAGATACCTAAAATAAAACTAATTGCGGTACCAACAAGTGGTATAGTCAATGAAACCTGACTACCAATTATTAAACGAGAGAACAAATCACGACCCATTGAGTCACTACCCAATAAGAATACATGTCCCCCCTCTTCTACACCAAATAAATGGCGTGAAGATGGTATAATCCCTAAAATCTTATAAGATTCACCTTTTACAAAAAAAGTAAGCTTATAGATTTTACTTTTATCTTCAACAAACTCACGTTCAAAAGTTTCTGGATTTCTTCTGTTGCTAAAACCATAGACAAAGGGACCTCGAAAGTGCTTTTCACTATCCCATAAATGTACGATTGTTGGTTTTATATTTTTTGCGGCACTATCGTACTCAGTCAATCCCTGAGGAGCAATAAAATTTGCAAACACAGCAACAAAATAAAAGATACCCAATACAATCATACTTGCTCTAGCAAGCTTATGCTTTACCAACTTGCGTCCCATCAGTTTCCACTGGGAAGCCAAGTAGTAATCGTCTTCTGAAACAACCTTTTTCTTAAAAAACAGCATATCCTAGCTCCTCTCTGAAAAACGAATGCGTGGATCAAGCCAAGCAAGTAACACATCAGACATCAATGTACCAACACAAACTAAAACTGCCATGATAAACAATATAGAACCTGCAAGGTACATATCCTGACTACGCAATGCCTGATACAAGACAGGCCCTTGTATTGGTAAATTCATAACGATACCAGAAATAGTTGAACCTGTAAAAATTCTTGATAACGATGTAGCAAGACTAGAAACAACAGGATTTAATGCTGCACGAACACAATACTTATACGTAATAACTTTTTCAGCAACACCTTTTGCACGAGCTGTAAGTGTATATTGCTTTACCATTTCATCAAGCATCTGAGCTCTGACAGTACGAATAACGCTACAGGTTCCTGCAGTACCGATAACAATAATCGGTATAACCATTCGCTTCATAAACTCAGCAATAAATGAAATCTTAAATCCACCACCTTCAAGCATTTCATCAGAGAACAATCCGATCAGTGGATCACCAGTCAATTTGAATGAACAATACATCAAAACTATGGCAAGCAAAAAATTAGGGGTAGCCATACCCAAAAATCCAAGACCACTGAATATATAATCGCCCACAGAATATTGATGCAGTGCGCTGTAAATTCCAATAGGAATAGAAACTAAGTAAGTAAAAAGCATGGTTATTAATGAAATAGTGATAGTCATAGCCATGCGTTCATTAATAATAGCAATAACAGGACGCTGATATTCAAATGAATATCCCCAATCACCATGTAAAATAATGCCTTTCATCCACAAAAAGTACTGATAATACCACGGATGATCCAGACCGTACTCTGCACGCAACTGTGCTACTACTTCCTGAGTAACTTGCTCACCCTCAGCTTGCATTGTAGTAATATAACTACTGATAAAATCTCCGGGTGGCAATTGAATAATAAAAAAACAAGCCAGAGATATGATAAATACAGTGGGAATAATAATAAGTAAACGTTTCCCGATATATTTAAGCATAATTCCTCCCTTAAAACACACCGACAGTCCAGATAATCGGCATTTCACAATTCCACAAACACTAAAAATACAGGAGAGCATCATCTTAACAATGCACTCTCCTGTACAACAACAAACGGTTAGTTTAGTTGTTTATTATTTTAAATAAGCATTTTCTATATGTGCGACACCAAGGTCACGATATTCTTCACAGAAAATCAAGGTCTTACCAATATTCTGCAATCTGGTATTCTTAACAATCAAAGCTGGAGAAACAGCACAATAACCGATTTCCCAGATATTCTTTTCATGCAACTTGAAAATCTCTTTTAGGTTCTTTTCCATTTCCTGCTGTGTAGTTGAAGATTTTGCCTTGCCGTACAAATCAATAAGCTTTGCAACATCACCTTCAGGTTTAACGCCACTAGCACCCTTTGTTGCTATGTATTCACCATAAGCACCTGACCAAGGAGAATAAATTCCAAGAGGGATAATACCGTTAGGACGTAAAATTGGGTTAAATGAATTAATTGAGTTCATTGGACCAACTAATACAGTGTGATTATTTGCATTACACATTTCTGTCATCAAATCACGACCATAAGTCTTAGTTGTAGTCTTAATACCAACTGCGCCATAGTACTTTGTAAGCAACTCAGCAGTTTTTTCTGATTCCTTGATATCTTCGATATCAGTCAACTGCATATCAAGAACAAAAGGAGTACCATCATCAAACATACGGTATCCATTCTTATCTTTCTTGCTCAAACCAACACTATCAAGCAACTGGTTTGCCTTTTTTACGTTATATTCAGTCCATTTTCTTGTCCAGTTAGGATCATATCCCATCAGTCCTTCTGGAACAGAAGCTTGAGCCGGCTCACCAAAACCATCAGTTACCAGTTCTGAAACTTCATTGCGGTCAACACAAATTGACAAAGCCTGTCTAAAATCAGGATTCTGGAATACAGCACGATATTTTGGATTCTTAATAGTCTGGTTTAACTGAACTACAGTTGGACGGCTTGCCCAGCTTGTCTGGCTCCATGTGTACATTTCAATACCAGCTTTCTTACTACCCTGCTTCAAAACAGTGTAATCAGCAAGTGGCATCTTACAGAAATCAACATCACCAGCAAGAACCTTAAGTTTTACCTGTTCCTGATCTGATACTTTTACCCATTTTAATGAGTTCATATATGGAAGCTGATTACCCTTGGTATCGACCTTCCAATAATATGGATTACGTTCAAGGACATACAGATTGTCTTCGATATCGTTTTTAGCAACCCATGCACGGAGTGTTGGTCTACCCAAAACAGTCCAGTAGTAATATCCTGTCTGTTTACCCATTGCCTTAACGTCAGAATAGCCCATTTGCTTTGCTTTTGCTTTTGCAGCTTCTTCACCAATGTAAGCAGGAAGCAATTTTTTATAATAATGTTTTGGAGCAAAGAACCACTTGCTGTCATTTGTCAAAGCTTCAAGGAAAGTAGTATTTGTATCAGCAAATGTTACTTTTACTGTATAATCATCAACCTTCTCAACTTTACAAGGTGTCTTCTTACCAGTAGTTGGGTTTGTTGAATAGAAACAATCATACAAAGACTTACCAAAAGTCTTTGGAACACACATGTCATTGTAGTAGAATACAACGTCATCAGCGGTAAAAGGCTCACCATCAGACCAACGCATACCTTTACGAAGGTAAATGGTATAAACTGTTGAATCTTTATTTCTGTCAAATCCTTTTGCTACGTTTGGTTCTACAGTTCCATCAAGTCTATAACGGAACAATGGTTCTTCTGTAAGCTTACCGACAGTCCAACGTGAATTACCACCAAACGAAGTAAAGCGCAATGCATCTCCATAAGTACCGACAGAATCTGCTTTTGAAACAAAAACATCACTTGGACCAGGAATACGCTTTTCCAATGGAGGCAGTTTTCCTGCCTTTACTAAAGCGGCTAGTTCTGGAGCTTCTGCTGCAAATGCAAAACCAGCTACCAGAACAGACATAAGAGAAGCAACGACAACCTGCTTCATACTCACTCTTTTCATACAAGACCTCCTTTAATTACTTCGAGTAAAAATAACATTGCTAAAGCCTGTCCATAAGGCATGGCTTTGATAGGAATTTCTTTATAAAAATCTTTTGTAAGTCGTCCCATAGGAGTTCCATAAGAAACCTGACTTACAACACCTGACTCATCAATATTTGCCAATACAGCATCAAGAGCCTTTTGTGCGCAAGAAACATACGAATGATCAATAAGTTTCATTGCGGCAGCTTTGACAATACCATAGGCAAAACCGCAGGTGGCTGACGTCTCTACATATGAAGTTTTATCATCAATAAGTGTATGCCACATGCCCCCCTCATCCTGATACCGAGCCAATGACTCAACCTGTCGTTGCAACAACTGCATAAGATACATTCTTGTTGCTTCTGGGCAATCAACTATAGACAAGAACTCAGGAATTGCAGCGGTAATCCAACAATTACCACGTCCCCAAAAAGCTCCTGCAAAATTATTATTTTCTTTGAATGTCCAGCCGTGATACCATAATCCAGTCGTTCTATCTGCAAGATACTTTGCATGAACCATAAACTGATAGATTGCTTCTTGCTTATATGTTTCGTTTTTAAGGATTCGTGACATATTGGCAAGAAACAGCACAGTCATAAAAAGAGTATCATCCCAGATTTCCTGATCATTAATACAGTCAGAAGTGATATGCTGAAAGCCACCCTCTTTTGTACGAGGAAAAGATTCGATAATCCACTGAGCCCATTCTTTGCATACTGCCATATACTGCTCATTACCAGTATATTCTGCCAAAAAAGAAAGTGGCAGCAACGGAGCAACAGTATTTACATTTTTACCCGGTAAGCCAATTTGTAACTGACGATCATAATAGGCCTTAAGAATATCAAGATATGTTGTATTATGAGTGTACTCAAAATACTTCCAAAATCCATACAATCCTACGCCCTGTGTCCACTCCCAAAACTGATATTTTTTTATTTCAGCTTCAGGAACATTCTTCTTGCGCATATTTTCAAGAAAGGTTACATCATCTTCATACAGTACCTTTTGAAAACTTTCTGCCAATAAAGAAAATTTATGTTGAATTACATCATTTTCGTTTTTCTGCATAGTATAATCATAAATGCAAAAAACATAAAAACAACGCATTTTTTGCCAACTTTTAAAAAAAACATTGCACTTTTTGCTTTTTTATTTATTTTGCACTACTTCGGTACTTTGATGGCGACATATGACAGAAGGTATTAAAGGTTCGATTAAACTGAGAAAAACTACTAAACCCACATTCTTCAGCTATGGTTGTTATTTTTTTATCAGAGTATAACAGCAACTGTTGCACATTCTTTATACGGGTCATCTGAATGTAATTTATAACAGAAAAGCCAGTTACTTTTCTAAATTGATGTGACAAATAACAACTACTGATGTTAAACCTGTCAGCCAATGTTTCAAGCGTCATCTCCTGTGCATAATGCCGGTGAATCCAAGCAGTAATAGTATACATACGAAATGCAGGAGTATCAGGCAATCGTCCCGGTTCATAGATATTAAAGCGGCTCTGCTCATACACCGTGTATAAAAATTCCATAAACTTGGTATGTATCGAAAAATCTCTAACGGGGTCAAGACGCTTTCCCTGATTAAAAATATCATTAAGAATATCAAACAAGAGTTGTTGCTTGTCTGCAGAAAAACGGTAAATTGGTGTCGGTGCAGAAAACAATCCAAATATGCGTTCCATTGAATGTTTTAAGAGAGGATTTGCTGCGGGGACTGCAAAATCAATAACCAAACGTTTTCGTGGCTTACCGTGCGGATACTCGCTCTTATGCAATAAAGCAGGCCGTAAAAAAACCATATCATACTTTTGCAGGGGATAATAGGTACCGTCAATAATATGAGACGCCTCTGTATCAAGCAGCATAAAAATTTCATAAAACGTATGGAAATGTTGAAACTCCATATTTATGCTATAATGTCGCTCGTCATAATCAAAATAATAAAACAAATCATCGGATGGCTTATTAATATGAATTGCATATGCCTGCTCATATAACAAGGATGGAGAATCTATCATAGCTTCATCTTATCATTTTTTTGTTTTTTATGGTACTTTACCGAGATAAAATGTAATTCTATAATATCTTAGTTTTACTGGCACCTCTAAAAGTGCAAACAGTTTATTTTGATGGAGAATATACGATATGAAATTATGCATCAGACCACATGATATTGGTACTAATACGACAGCTGCCGATTTAGGCAGTAAAATACATGCACTTGGTTTTTATGGAGTACAGCTTGCCATTGCAAAAGCTATAAAAGGACAAAACGGATCCCCTGAAACACTATCTCAGGAAGTTATACAGGATATTAGAAAGGGCTTTAATGATAACCACGTCGAAATACCGATTCTTGGAGCTTATTTTAATCCAGTCCACTCAGACAAATCAAAAGTCGCAGCTGGTCAAGCAAAATTTGCCGATCATCTTCGAAAGGCATCATTATTCGGGGCAAAATATGTCGCAAGCGAAACAGGAAGTTATAATGATGAACCTTGGACCTACAATCCCAAAAATCAAACAGAAGAGGGATTTAACGAAGTACTCTCTGTATTTTCCCCACTAGCAGATACCGCAAAAGAATCAGGCAGCTATCTCACACCCGAAGGTGCCTGGCACCATTGTATCTATTCGCCAAAACAAATGAATAGATTGCTAAAAGCCCTTGATAACGGATTTGTACGTACCACTGTTGATATTTTCAATTATTTATACATAGGAAATTATGAACAACGATATGATATTTTACATCAATGCTTTGAGTTATTTGCTGATAAAATTGTCATCTTCCACATTAAGGACTTTGTTCATCAAGGAAATGAACTCGTAGAAGTACCGCTTGGAAAGGGTATTATGGGGTGGGATAAAATGATTCCCGAAATACGTAGAGAAGTACCTCAGGCATTACTCGTATTTGAGGGCGTTCAAGATTTACCCAATAGTCTTTCCTACTTTAAAAACCTGCTAGACTAGTACTCATATAAAAAAGCGGTTGCTTCTGATACAAGAAGCAACCGCTTATAACAACACGCCGAGTCAAGGTACACTGACGTTTACAACCTTAACTCTGTTATTCTTAGAATGCCTTTAATGTTCTTTCGATACGAGCAATAGAACGCTCAACACCCAAGATCAAGATAGAACCAATAAGTGGCGGACTAACACGACTACCAGTAACAGCCATACGAATCGGCATCATAAAGTCACCCATCTTAATTCCCATTTCTTCTGCAGCAGTACGAGCAAGATTTTCAGCAGCTTCGTGATCAAGCCCAGGCAAAGCTTTAATAAACTCTTTTGCTTTTTCCAGTACTTCTTTTGTTTTTGCAGCATCAAGACGCTTTGGTATAATCTGCTCTACAGGAGGAACTGCAGGTTCTGTAAACAAGAAGTGTACCATTTCGGCAGCATCAGTCAAATAATGCAAGCGTTCCTTTATCAAAGGCATCAACTGCATCAACGCCGCTTTTACATCAGCACTGCTCATATTCATAGATGTATCAACACAATACGGCTCACCATCGTCCCCCAGAGCAATACCTGAATATTCAGGTCCTACATGAGGTGCAGGAGATTCTGGTGTAACATTAATTTCAAGTGCTGCATCACCCGTTTTGGTAATAAACGGCAATGTCCACTGATACAACTCCTCGTCAGAAAGCATACGTATATACTGACCATTGTACCACTCCAGTTTTTTGTAATCAAAAACTGCAGGAGATTTGTTAAGATGTTCAATCTTAAACCCCTTGCACAATTCATCAAGGGTATACATATCTTTGCCATCCTCAAAAGAACAGCCAAGCAATGCTACATAGTTGACAATCGCCTGCGGCAGATAGCCACGTGCACGGAATTCATTAACACTGGTTGCACCGTGACGTTTTGACAATTTTTTACCGTCGGAACCATTAACCATCGGCAAATGGCAGAATTCAGGATGCTCCCAACCAAAAGAGCGATACATCTGCACATGTAATGGAGTAGAAGGAATCCACTCCTGTGCACGCATAACATGACTGATATGCATCATGTGATCATCGACGATATTTGCCAAATGATAGGTTGGAAAGCCATCACTCTTAAGCAAGATAGGATCAGGAGAAATATCTTCGTTTTTCCACGTAATATTTCCTAACAAATGATCCTTAAACTGTGTCTCACCTTCGAGAGGCACCTTAAGACGAATAACGTATGGCTTACCAGCATCAAGATTTTCTTTTACTTCTTCAGGAGTCAGCACACGACAGTGACGATCGTATCCTGGTGGCATGTTGTTTTCCTGCTGAATTTTACGGATACGCTCCAGACGCTCTGAATCACAGAAACAGTAATAAGCCTCGCCTTTTTCTACTAGTTCCTGTGCATACTTTTTATACAAATCAAAACGCTCGCTCTGTACATATGGACCATAAGGACCGCCCTTATCGCCACCTTCGTCCCAGTCAAGACCAAGCCAAGCCATTGTATCATACAGATTCTTTACAAATTTTTCGTCATAACGGGTTCGGTCTGTATCTTCCAGACGCAGAATAAATTTACCACCCTTTGAATGGGCAAAAAGATAATTAAAAAGTGCGGTTCTTACACCGCCAATATGCTGCATTCCTGTTGGAGATGGTGCATATCGAACTCTAACTTCAGTATTTTCCTTTTCCATAGTGATATATTATAGCAAATTACTCTACCATGTACCAGTGCATTTTTTCAGATGTCAAATAGGTTATTGCAGCTTTTTTTATTTGTGCAGCAGTTATTTGAGACACTTTTTCTATTCTTGCCGTATATGCCTGTTCCGATTTTAAATAACACGCACTTTCAATAATTTTCAGACACTCACTATCAGTTTTTTCAGTACTACGGACAAGTTTTCGAATATAATCTCGCTTATATTCTACAAGTAGTTCATCAATTTCTGATTCAGACGGAAAATCGCGAATACAGGCTTCAATCTGTTCTTTGCAGTCATCGAGCCGCTTTTCGGTACAATTATTGACAGAAAGTATTCCCGTCACACCAGTACCACCAATAAGCCCAATCCCAGCACTTTGAGCAGTCATATTTCGTTCTACCAGCGTCACCTGTAACATATCATTGAGATACATCGTAGCAAAGGCAAAAGGAATATAGTCCTCATCATCATATTGTGGTACCGTAAACGTTGCATATACATAACGTGGCTTATTAGCACCAGGTACTATAATTGTATCTCCCGGTATAATTGCAGGAGGCGTTATAGTCGGCTTATCCTGCCATGATTGCATCGAGTCATGCTCCAAAAGGACCGTTTTACACATACGCTCTATTTCCATAACAAGTCGTGCAGCCTGCACTCCAGTAAAATCTCCACATAACACAAATGCCATATTCTGAGCATGCAACAGAGACTGCATATAATATGCATAAAGCTCATCGCCAACAAAATCAGGAGCCAGCTCCTTACCCTCCTCGTTTTGTAACACGCTATAGGGATGAGACTGATACACTTCTTGTAATACCACATTCAGAGCCGCCAGCTCAGGAGGTGGCAGATGCGGTAACGAGGAATCATTCATCTTTTCAGGTCTTTCATCTCTGACTGAAAAATCAGGTTGTAAAAAACAGGAAGCTGTATCAAAAAGGGTGTCATAGGTATTTTCTACTGGTGCAGTAAGCAAGCAAACAGAATAATCATAATTAAACTTACAATACAAACGAGTGGGTTGCACCTTGGTACGCAAGGATTTTTCAATAGAGCGGAAACACTCTCTTTCCAACATAACGTCTTTTTTGCTCATATCCTGTACGTTATGAAAAAACACCAAGGCAATAGTAGCATTTGTCACATCATGAACAGACTGCTTGATAATTATCGGGATTCCCTGAGACGTACGTGTCGTATAAAATCCATTAGTAAAAACAACACCTGATGAGTCAACGTATTTTGATGTGGAACATGCGCATAAAAATAAGAGTATACAAAATGAAAAAACTAGGTCGCCTGTCTTTTTTTTTATCAGTTTCATAATCTTCGCCGAATCTTATTTTTAAAAATGAATTATTTTATGCATTATACACCCCGAGTGTCGGGGTACGCGATGAGTGTGACCATGGGTGCCCAGTGTGTGTGACACTGGGCGCCAAAAGTTATACCGTAAACTGAGACATCTGTTCTTCGATTTCTGTTATAGATGCCTTCATTTTGTTTGAAACATCAGATAACTCTGTACTTGCAGCGTTTATCTTTTTTGCCCCATTGGACATTTCCTCCATACTTGACTTCATTGTATGGGTAGAGGCTTCGAGGCTGCTTATATTCTGGAGGATAATCTTGTTGTCCTTGGTCATTTCCTGTGCAGCCGCTGTTACCTCCTGAGTACTTGCGTTCATTGTATGGAGTGTTGTCATAACTTGTTTGCTGCCTTCGTTTTGTTCTTCCATAGCTGCCTTGATCTGGCGTACAAGCTGATTGGTTGTTGCAATTTCGTTAGAAACCGCATTAAACGAATTGCTTGACTCCTGAGAAGTTGTTACAACATCGAGGATAGAGTCCTGAATACTCTTTAACTGTTCACCAATTGTCTTTGATTGAGAAGATGATGTTTCTGACAGCTTTCTAATTTCATCAGCAACAACGGCAAAACCTTTTCCTGATTCGCCAGCGTGAGCAGCTTCGATTGCAGCATTCATAGCAAGCAGGTTTGTCTGACTGGCGATGTTTGCTATGGCAGTATTTGCCTCTTGCAACATTTTAGATTTTTCTTCAATAAGAATGATTTTTTCATTGACAGCTTTTTGCTTTTCTTTGCCTTTTTGAGATTCTACCTCAAGTGAGGCAAATGATTTTGCCATGGTATCAACGGTAGAGTTGACGCTTCTGATATTAGCAACCATTTCTTCGACTGCTGTTGATGCTGTTGTTACACCACCTGACTGTCCGTTAATCATTTTTTGCAGGCTTTCTATATTGTCAGTTATTTTACTTACAGCCTCTGCGGTATCTTGTACGTTATGAGACTGTTGATTGATTTGATTGTGAACACTGTCAATATTAACAATCATTTGCGTAATAGAACTGGACGTATTTTCCATAGAAATGCTCATGTCATTTCCGACAGAGGTAAGTTTACGTTCAGACTCTTTTACAGTACCGATAATTTCCTGAAATTTTTTGATGAACTTGTTTTGTTCGTTGACAAGTGCGTCAAAGATTTTAAAGGTAGAGTGCCCTCTCATGGAAACTCGTTTGGTTAAGTCTGCATTACCGCTTGAAAGTTCTGCAACAGCATCTTTTAACACGACAATGCGGTTTATTATTCCCACAATGGCAATGATAAGTCCTACGATTACAAAGATTATGATAATACTAATGATCAAGGGAAGTATGGAGTATTTTATACGTTCCTGCATTGAGTACGGAGTATACAATGCAATGTGCCATTTTACCAAGGAAATTGGTGAAAGCAGATATGCACCATCTTTTGTTGCGATGAAAGTGCTTTCCGCTGGTTTTGCTTCGATATTTTTGAGATAAGGAAGTTTATCAAAAATACTCAGTTTGTCTTTAAGTATGGAGGAATCAAGAGCTCCGGTAATCTCGTCCTTGTCATTAAACAAGTACATTGTGGTTCCCTCATGTAATCCAAGGAACATTGTATCTATAAAGTCTTGGAGCGGGACACCGGTACCAGCCATACCGACCGGTTTATTGCCGGAATTGCGTACGACTGCATTAACCCAAAGCATGGTTGTTTTTAATGCATCGTTATAGTTGATGTTAAAGTTGTATTCATCTGTTTCATAGAGCGTCATGTTGTACCAGTAGTCATCGGGACTTTTTGGATTTACGGTATATGCATATTTCATGTCGTTCCAGAATTCCAAATTTGCATCACTGGTCCAGAAGATTACCTTACTTAAAAAGGAATTTTTAAAAGAGATAAAATCATCAAAAGCTGCAGTGCGGATCTCTTCATCATCAGGATCAATAAGAAACTTTACGATGCTTGGGGTTTTTACCATTTGACGTACAAGCGTAAGCTGCTCATTCATGCTTGCCTCAAATTTTAATGTACGTATTTGAGAATGAAGGTTCATTTGTTCTCTGGCAGCAGTAACGAATGAATTTCGTGCAATCTTATCAACAATGAATATGTCTGCAATAAGAAAAATGACAGATAAGACAGTAGCAAATACTATTTTTGCTGTTTTTGACATGAAGATCTCCTAATGTGTTACTATTTTACTATAAGTAAAAGTATAGTAAAATTTTAGTTTTAACAAGTTTCAAAACTAACTCTTTTGAGCAGGGCTTACGTATGCAATGATATACTTATTATTATAACACAGTCTTAAAAAATACCAAAACAATTCTTAGCGGATCACTTTTCTAAAACAAACAAATACTCGCTGACATAGATATTTCTATTACATAAATTACGGCTTCCTCTAAATGTGTTATAGGCAATTTCTACCGTTTTTACCGTTCCATACTTAGTAAGCATCGCCACCATGTCATCAAAGGCAATAAATCCTTCTGAGTTATAAGAAATAATCGCAAATTTTGTATCGATATGAGCTATAATGTCTTCCATGGAAGAGAGTGCAGCATATGGCTTATTAAACATGGAACGATTCCAGCCTTGGGTAATTCCGCTGACTCGACTTATTTCGACATCCAGTTTATTTTTCAGTATAAGATTCAACATAAAGTAGTTGGAACCATAAGGATGTTGATTATACGGAGGATCCAAATAGGTTATGTCTATCTGCTGCAATTCCTTTGAGAGGGCTACCGCGTCCTTTTGATACAGGACAAGCTCTGAGTCATAATTACTAAAAACAGGTTCTTTCAGTTCGATTCTACCTAAAATACGGGACAAGGCATTTTTTCCACTTGCTCCAAAGCAACCGATTCCTGTATTTTTGTCTTTATAAAATCCCTTAAAAATACCGCTCGTATTTACATGTATCGACGCCTCGGTAAGCAATGGGGCAAGAAAATACTTTTGCCACCTTTCATCAACGATATCGCCAATCAGCTTTCGATAGGTATCGATCAGCAGGGCATTTTCATGCGTATAAAAAACTCTCTCTCCCTTTAAAATATGGGCATCATCTTGTGGTGCATAATGAGTAGCTATAATCCCAGTATATTTTTCTTTTGTTGCAAAACGTTCTATCTCATCTCGCAGTTTATGACACTCTTTTTCTGGATATTCGCTTTGATTTGCAAGATAGCAGGAATTGATCATTGTAGAATAGTGTTCAAGATCATTGACAATCAATTGGCTGGAATACTTTTTTAACATTCTGGCAACGATACCTGAACCAGAAAAAATGTCTGCACAGACCACTTTTGATTTGCCAAGTTTATGGCAAATACTTTTAACTTCGTTTTCAATGGTGCCAATCAACGCACGTTTATTTCCGATATAAGTGATTATCTGTGTTGTAAGAAACTTTTCGTTTTCTTCAGTCGTACCAGTTGCCATAATAGCTAAGTTTTTCATTTACTTATGGGTCTTGTCAAGCCATAATCGGCTACTTACCTTTACAGCTATTACAAGACCCATTTTTTGGCACCCGTTATACCTCTTACTCTTTAAAATTAAGTGCACTGACAACAGCAGCAACACCAGCACGGCCAACATTGCTTGACTTGCCTACACCCCATACCTGTCTTCCATCTTCAACAGTAATCTGGACATACGCAATAGCACTGGTATCACTACCTGTTCCTATACTATGCTCATGGAACGAAGTGATGTTAAAGCGAGGAAGCGGAGTCTGTTGCAAAGCGGTGACAAATGCATCAAGCGGACCATTACCCTTTGCACCAATCGAATACTTTTTAAGGTTATACTCGACCGTTGCCCGGCACATAACTTCCTCTTTATCACTACCTCGCTCACCTTCGATATGAGTTTCTGCCAAATCAATAATAGAAAGCGGTGATTTTGTATTAAGCCAGCGGTCAGCAAAAATATCGTAAATTTCCTTTGACTGCAACTCACGCTGTGCGTTATCAGCAGCCTGCTTAATAACCATACCAAGCGCAGAGTGCATTGCCTTTGGCATACTGATACCATAATCCTGTTCCAGGATATACGCAGCTCCACCTTTACCACTTTGGCTGTTAATACGAATAATGCCCTCATATTGGCGACCAATGTCATGAGGATCAATAGGCAGATAAGGAACATCCCAGACTGCATCGTTTTCCATTTTAGTACGAGCGGCCATACCTTTGCGGATAGCATCCTGATGAGAGCCGCTAAAGGCAGTATATACTAAGTCACCGACATATGGTGTACGTGGATGAATCGGCATATCAGTCAATTTCTGATATTCTTCGGCAATAGCAGGAATATTAGAAAAATCAAGCTCTGGGTCAACACCTTGTGAATACATGTTCAAAGCTACTGTTACAATATCAAGGTTACCGGTACGCTCACCGTTACCAAACAAGGTTCCCTCAACACGATCAGCTCCAGCAAGTAAACCAAGCTCACAAGAAGCAACACCTTCGCCACGGTCATTATGATTATGCAAACTGATAATGACATTTTCACGGTTAGAGATATGCGTACAAAAATACTCAATCTGATCTGCAAATTGATTAGGTGTAGAGCACTCGACCGTAGTAGGAAGATTCAGTATTATTTTATCTTTACAGGTCTTAGCCCATTGCTCTTTTACAGCCTCACACACTTCAACAGAATAATCAATTTCAGTAGTAGAAAAACTTTCCGGGGAATACTCGAGGCGTATATCAGTACCTGATGCCATCGGTAAACAATCCTGTACACAGGCAACACCATCAACAGCAAGCTGTTTTATTTGTTCTTTTGACATATTGAATGTATACTTGCGTTGTGCAGGCGATGTTGAGTTATAAATATGAAAGATTGCCTTTGGTAAGCCCTTCAAAGACTCAAAAGTCTTTTTTACCAGGTGTTCTCGGGCTTGGCACAGTACTTGAAGAGTAACATCTTCAGGTACACGATTTTCATCGATAAGACGACGTAAAAAATTATATTCGGTATCTGATGCACTTGGAAATCCTACTTCAATTTCTTTAAATCCAAGTTTTACCAAAAGATCAAAAAAAGCAAGCTTTTGATCAATGCCCATAGGATTGATGAGGGCTTGATTGCCGTCCCGCAAATCAACTGATACCCAGGTTGGTGCCTTGGTAATAACATTATCCGGCCACTTTCTGTTTGTAATCGGAACCGGCTCAAATGGTCTGTACTTTCCTTTAATCATTTTAATTCTCCCCTTTTATATGTATTCGTAAACGACGTTTATCCAAGTACGTTTATATGCGCAACAAAAAAAAAGACCTGCTACCGAGGTAACAGGTCTGTAATCTACATTTCAATAGCTCACACAACACCATCAACTTCGGCACAAAAAGAGACGTTTGCGTAGTAGTAGTGTTGTATAACTCATACTGTAATGATGCACTATAGTTTCAGTTTTGTCAAGAACTTTGTTCATAATCACTATAATTACACCTTAAACTGATCTATTTCTTTACCAATGTCATCAATAGCATTTTTTAAGTGTTGTGCAATATCCCTGAGTGCTGAGCCGGTCTCATTAATCTTTTTTGCTCCGGATGACATTTCCTGCATACTGCTTTCCATAACGCTGGTTGCATCCTGCAGGTTACGCACTTCACTCAAAATTGCCTTATTACCTTCTGACATCTCATGGCTGGCAGCCTTAACTTCAAGAGAGCTGTCATTCATTGTATGCAGGGCTTGGCTGATTTGCTTAGATCCTTCATTTTGCTCATCCATGGCAGCCTTAATCTGGCGTACAATCTGATCAGTCTCGGTAATCTTTTCCGTAACCGTATTAAAAGCCTGAGTAGACTGTTCAGAAGCACCTACAACGCTCGTAATAGAATCTTGAATATTCTTTAGCTGTACACCAATCGTCTTTGACTGCGAAGTAGATGTTTCCGAAAGCTTTCTAATTTCGTCAGCTACAACACTAAAACCTTTACCAGCATCACCTGCATGAGCAGCTTCGATAGCTGCATTCATAGCCAGCAAGTTGGTCTGTGCGGCAATTGCGGCAATGGCAGTATTTGCCTCCTGCAAAGTCTCACTCAAGCTTTTAATCTGCTCGATTTTTTCGTTAACATCGCTTTGAATCTGTACACCTTTTTGAGCACTAGAAGTCAACTCTTCAAATGAAGCGGACATTTTTTCCATGGAGTTGTTTACAGAACCGATGTTACCGATCATTTCCTCTACCGCAGAAGAAGCTGCACTGACGCCAGTACTCTGCCTGTCAATCATAGTTTCCAAAGACTCGATGTTTGAAGCAATCTCATTAACTGCCCCTGCCGTTTCATGAACGCTATGACTTTGATTTTCAATCTGAGAACGGACAGAGTCAATATTGGCAAGAATTTGTGTTATTGATGCAGTTGTATCAACAGTACTTGCTTCCAAATCACTACCTGCAGTACCCAAGACATCCTTTGATTTTTTAACCTGAGTAACAATAGTTTGCAATTTACTAACAAAGGAATTAAAGCCAGTAACAACCTGACCAATTTCATTACGAGATTTTGTCTCAATACGGCGAGTCAAATCAGCATCACCATTGGCAATATCATCAATAGTCGTAACAACAGTTTTCAGAGGCCGTATAGTAAAAAACACCACCGTTCCTGTTATCAGCATCAATACTACTACAATAATGATTGTACCAACAACCATCTGATTAGACATAACCGTCGACAACTCAAACAATTGTGAGTCAGGAATTGACACTGCTAATCCCCAGGGAGTACCAGCCACGCCATGAAAAATAATACAATCGCGGGATTTTTTTAAGCCCGCTATCCAAGCATTTCCTGCTTCACCAGCTGCAATACGCGCAGCCACATCAGCCATATCAGTATGTTCATCACTTAAACCGGTTATAAAGTTCTTTTCCATCACATATTCTTTTACAGGATGAGAAATCACCATACCATCACTGGCGAGCATCCATGCATAGCCTTCTTTTCCGATTTTAATCTGTTCTACACTAGAAATTAAAGAATTAAGATTTACAACACCACAGACAAGTGCAAAAGTCCGTCCGTTTCGCTTAACTGCTCGAGTTATATGAATGACAGGCTGTCCTGTTGTTTTTGAAATAACAGGATTATCAACGGTTTTATCTTTACCTTGAAAAATATCACTATGATATGTGCGCCCCTTAATGTTGGTAGTTGTTCCTATATCAGAAAATGCACTTCCGTCAGGTCCAGAAAAAAGAATATAGTCAAAATCTGGTGACCGTACATGACCATGGGCATTTAACCATTCTTTTATCTCGTCAAAGTCTCCGGTTTGCATGATATCAGCATTGACATAAAAATCAATTTCTTTATACAAGCATTCCACTTGATTTTCAATTGCAAGTGCATGGGCATCGACCATAGTAGTAATTTTTTCGATATCTTCACGTTCAACAGTCTTTTTTAATGTAGAAGACATCCATACAATCAGAAGAACATTGAAAAGTATAATAACAAAGCCTATTAATACCAATAACCGACGTATCATACTTTG
>JAILIC010000036.1 GCA_024695475.1 Treponema sp. | reverse complement strand
TTGCTAATAATGAGTGTATAATTTATAATCATGTTATGTCTGAAAAAAATAACAAAAAACTAAAAATTGAGTTTCTATTTTGGCTAGCCGCTGCCCTTGTTATTTTTATTTTCTTTTTGATAAAGAGTAATGATATTTTTAAAAACCTCAAAGAAACTGCTTTTTTTGATAGAATTAAAGGTACGCCTGTTGAGGAACCAACACAAATCGTCCACCAAGATACAGATTCTGTACAAGATACACAAATCGATTTACCTATTGAAAAAACTACGGACGAACAATACGACGAAGTTTATTTTGCAGAGGGATCGCCAGACATTAATGAGTCAGAACAAGAGGATGCTGCAACGACTTATGAAAAAACCACTGAAGTAACACAAGGACCTGCTATTGTAAAACCTGCTGAGCCAACTATTGTGCCACCAAGCATAAGAAAAATGGAAGTAACGTTATTTTTTGTTGAGGTTAATGCTGATGGTAGCGTCACTAGAAAACAAGTGGTACGTGAAATACCTCATTCTACCACACCTCTTACAACGAGTATCATTACTCTCCTTTCTGGTCCAGAGCTTCAGGAAAAAAACAAAGGGTGTCTCTCTCTGATTCCTCCAGGCACACGACTCATTGCGGCTTCACTTCGTGATGGTATTGCTACTCTCAATTTTAGTGAAGAGTTTGAGTTTAATACGTATGGTGTTGAGGGATACCTTGCTCAATTAATGCAAATAGTATACACAGCAACAGCGTTTCCAACAGTTACAAGTGTACAGTTTTTAATAGAAGGACAAAAAAAAGAATACTTAGGTAGTGAAGGTGTACGTATTGGTACGCCTTTATCTCGAAATTCTTTTAAATAAAAAAAGCTAAAACACCGCTTTCAAAATATGCTTTAATCAATAGATCCGATTGCATACGAGTCGATGATTGCATCAAAATAGGTATGATTTTTGCGATAAACAGAATCAAATACCGTTAATGAAAACCAGCCGTACATATCATCTGAAAGCTGTGTTATTGTCTTAAAATCACGTGTAACTGCATTGCTGCCATTTTGATAATACTGACAGGATATCATAATTCTTTGCTCAGAAAATTCGAGCTTTACGGTATCCCAAATACAATACGAACCTTCAACACTTAGTAGCAATTTGCGCAACAGCGAATTAAAAAAGAGTGTGCGATTTTCCGAAGGTACAGACAATGAAGACAATGCCGTATATGCATAATTATCGAGCATGTACATTTGTTCCATGCTTGCTGTCCATTGTGTATCAAGTCGTACTGATTGTATAAATGAATTGGGTTCCTTATTTGAATAAGAAAAGACTACTTCTTTTGCTTTTTTATTTAGTATGAACTTTCTTTCTTGATCATTCAAAGGAAAAGGAATTCCTGTAAAATTTGAAAATGATGTATCTTGTGATGATTTTAAGCGCCCTGCAGTAACTAATTCAAACTGAAGCTCACCATCGCTACTACTTATATGTCGTAAATTAAACAAAGGGACAATATAATCAAACAATAGTGTAACATCTCCCCCAAACTGTAGAAATTCCTGTTCATCAATGATTCCTGCATCATGGAATGAAGAACGATCGATAGGTATAAACTCTTGTTCAGGAGATAATAAACCTATTTTTTGACGGCGTGCGGTAAGCTCATAAATCATATCATGCAAATAATTGATAATATCATTATCTTCTTCCGTATGTGTTGCAGAAATGATTCTTTCACCGGTCATCTCTATATGAGAAGCAGTCGGATCTATAGAAATAAGTAATTCAATTGCTTTTGGAGGTAGCTGTTGATCAAAATCAGCAGGAGCATAATATCTGGCAGCATATGTACCATCATCATAATATAAAAAACCGGTATATGATTCTCGATTAAATGAATAATCACGATAGTACACATACTCACCAGATGAATCTGGAATATACTGTGTTACTCCTGGCAGTGCATAAGCTGTGGAAAAATATGCACAAAAAAAGGTAAATACTGTGCATAACCTTGTGTAAAAGTGCATTTTTCTGTGCATAAATAATTCCTATCTATAGCTAATATACTATATTAGCTATTTAACTCTGCCATAGCTTTATTTACAATGCCATGTACCTGTTTTGCTACATCTGCAACAGGTACAAGTGTTGTCTCTTTAGATGCACGTTCTTTGAGTTCAACATTTGGCAAATTTTTATCACCAACAACAATTCTTATAGGATAACCGATAAGATCAGCATCCTTAAACTTAACACCAGGGCGCTCATTACGATCATCGAGTAATACATCAACTCCCATAGCTGTCAGTTCATTATAAATTGTATCGGCGGCTTCTTTCATTGCACCATCATACTTAACAGGAACTATAACGACTTGATATGGTGCTGTACTCATTGTCCAAATAATGCCGTCATCATCATGATGTTCCTCGATTATTGAAGCAAGCGTGCGATCAAGACCAATACCATAACAACCCATAATAGGAGTCTGATTTTTGCCGTTTTCATCAAGGAATGTGACATGCATTGATTTTGTATATTTATCACCAAGCTTAAAGATATGTCCCAGTTCATTTCCTTTCTTTGTATAGAATTCTGAACCACATTCTGGACAGATATCACCAGCTTTTACGGTTCGTACGTCAGCTGTCATAAATGGGGTAAAATCTCTGCCTGGCTCAACATGCTTAAAATCTACATCTTTTTCACCACCACCTGTTACAGCATCATGTACACACACATCAAAAGTACCGTCTTCTTTCTTTATCATGACACTAAGATCAGCAACAAGTGCAATTTTTGTTACATTTACCGGACCAACAAAACCATGTGGAGCACCTGAATAGGTAACTACGTCAGATTCTTCTGCAAGCTCTGCACCACTTGCTTTAAGTACGGCAGCAAGTTTAGTCTCGTTGACATCAAGATCACCACGAATTGCCACAGCAACAAAGTTTTCACCATTTTTACTGCCTGGAGCTTTGGGTAAATCAATGCCACAGTTATATACTTTATAAATAAGCACTTTAATAAATTGTTGAGCTGACATCTTGAAAAATGCTTCCATCTGAGCAATTGACTCAACTCCAGGACAGCTTACTTTTTCAATAGCAGCTGTTGCCGGTTGTTGTGGATTGCCATTGATATCTTTTGCTTCATCTAAAGCACAAGAAGCTTTTTCAACATTTGCTGCATATCCACATTTTGGACAAAGAATAAGAGTATTATCGCCAATTTCACTTTCGACCATAAACTCTTCAGAGCCAGAACCACCCATAGCACCTGTATCTGCACGTACTGGGATAGTATTGATGCCCATTCGTTTAAATAAACGTCTATAAGCTTTGGCCCATTTGTTATAGGACTCATCAAGAGATTTTTGATCGGCATCAAATGAATAGCCGTCCATCATGACAAATTCACGACCACGCATAACACCATATCGAGGTCGAATTTCATCACGATATTTTGTATTTATTTGGTATGCAATAATTGGCAGTTGTTTATAACTTGTAAGATTATCACGAAATAATGCAGTAAAAGCTTCTTCTGCAGTAGGACTTACAACCATATCCTGTCCACCACGTGTTTTTACACGAAGCATTTCATTGCCCATTGTTTCCCAGCGGCCACTTTCTTTCCATAAATCACCAGGTACAACAACTGTTGGTTTTATTTCAGAAAAACCAGCATTATCAAGTTCTTCGCGGATAATGTTTTCAACTTTTCTAAACGCACGAAGACCAAAAGGTAAATATGTATAAAGACCATTTCCTAATTTACGGATAAGGCCTGCTCTAATCATTAATTTATGACTTGCAATAACAGCGTCTGATGGGGCGTCACGCAAGGTAGAAATAATAGTTTGTGATGCTTTCATAGTTATCTATAATACTAAAAAGGAGATAGCGATTCAAGAGAATGGTACATTATGAAAAAAGCCGATTTGAAGTCATTATTCAAACCGGCTTATGTACACTTGATTTACCTTATACTTTAAACTTTGTTACAACAGAAGCAAGATTACTAATACTGTCTCTTGTCTGTTTTGTGGTATCATTTATATTGTTAATTGAGTCATTGATTGATCCAGTACCAATTGTCATTTCTTCCATACTTGAAGAAATCTCTTGTGAAAGTCTCAACAACTGTTCCATCTTTTCACTAACAACAACACTAGACTCCTGCATTGCATCACCATCAGATTTAACTTTAACGGTTATCTCATTGATACTTCGCATAGCGTCAAGAACCTGTCCGCCACCTGATGATTGTTCATGCATCGCATTCATGATGACAACTTCCTGTTCTTCAACAGTCTTTGTCAGATCATAAATTTCATTAAACTTATTCTGAAGAGATGCGGTAGCTTCTGAAACTTGATGAATACTTGAAAGAACTGTTTTTAGATTTTCCGTAATGGTCTTTCCTTGCTTATTTGAGTCTTCGGCCAACTTACGAATTTCATTTGCAACAACCGCAAAACCCTTTCCCGTTTCACCAGCATGAGCTGCTTCAATTGAGGCATTCATAGCCAATAAGTTAGTTTGGCTTGCTATACTCTGAATAATATTACTTGCCTGAAGCAATGCTTGGGATTGTTCCTCAATTTTTCCTGTAAATTCTACTGTAGCATTAACGCTTGCTTTACCTTCTTCAGAAGCCTTACCAAGAGCTTGCATTGAACTACTATTCTTTTCAAGAATCTGAGTTACAGAACGGATATTTGCTACCATTTCTTCTATTGCAGAAGTTGCCTGGACAACACTGGCAGATTGATTCTGAATCTGTGACATCAATTCACGTACATTTGTAGTAATTGAGTCAACAGAAGAATGTGCTTCGGTAACACTTTCTGATTGAGCTTGTACCTGTGTATTAACGCTATCAATATTAGATTTAATCTCATTAACGGCTGCAGCTGTTTCGTTCATATTATCAGCAAGAGTATTTCCATTATCTTGCATAAGACCTGCTTCATTTTTTACAGCACGGATAGAATCTCTTATTTTTGTAAAAGTTTCATTAAAATAATGAGATAATTGGCCTACCTCATCATTACTATCCACTTTTAACTGTACTGTTAAATCTCCATCACCTTGTGCTATGTTTTTCATAGCATCAACACCAATTTTCAATTGTTTAATAGCAGAAGTGATACTTATGATGACTAATAAAATAGCTACAAGCATTGCGACAATAAATACAATTGCAACACAACGCATAATAGTCATAGTACTTGCATTTACTTCTGCAATAGGTGCTGTTAATAATAAGAACCAATGCTCTTTTGCGTTCCCTACACTTATAGGGTAAACATATGTTGCACATTTTTTACCGAGCAAAGGATCCTTTTCAACAAATTTAATCGTCTTGTTCTCTTTTACAGCCTGTTCAAACTCTACTTTATGAGAAGAGTAAATAGGTGCTTCTTGTCCTAACATATCACTATTAGGTCCACTAGCTACTAATCCACTGTCGGATAACAATACCAAATAACCAGATTTAAATACTTTCTCTTCGCCTATGAGTTGATTCAAATGTGATAAGGCAAAATCTATACCCATTGCTCCAATAGCATTACCATCTTGGTCTTTTATAGGAAATGCGACACCAGCCACATACATTTTTTTACCTTGCAATTCATACAAGTTAGGCTCTATCAAAATACCCACATCACTATGCAAGGGATTTACATACCAAAATCCATTTTCATAATCAGTTAATGGTGTCAGCTCTAGTTTATTATCAATTTTTGTCCAATAAGGTATAAAGCGACCTGTCTCATCATGTCCTTCAGTATCTGCATAACTTATATCCAATCTATCAAGAGCATTTGGCTCATAGACAGCCCATGCATCAACTAAATCATCATTACCAAGCAATGCTTGCTGTAACAACTCATTAAGATAATCTCGTCTATTTATACGTGTGATTGAATCAACCATTCCAAATGTCTCTGACAGTTGCTTACAAATATCAAAAGCTGAATTAAGAGTTACTTGCGCTGTTGCAGCATTCTTTTTCGTTTCTGCATTAATATATGCTTCTGTAATAGAATTACATGCATTCCTTATATAAAATGTCAAAAATAAACCACTAGCAACAAATACAACTCCAAGGCCCAGTCCAATTATTGATGCTAGTTTTCGTGAAAGACTTCCTTGTTTCATATGCTCTTCTGCCTCTTTTTCCATGCTCACTTCTCCTTTTGAGATGCAGTAATTTTAAATATACCATATAATACTTGTTTAACACAGTCTATTCTACTCCTTTTTTAATCCTTCTTTTCTAAACATAACCCATTCGATAAAATACTATACTATGGATATTGAAACAGCCGCCGCCATTATCATAAATGATTGGCTATATGTAAAAAGAAATGAAGTTTTTTATTTTATCACAGATGAATATCATACTTTGGAAGCAAAAGCATGCATCCAACAAGCTGAACAACGAGGAGCAATTACAAAACTAACCATACTTCCGCAACAAAAAATCCAAGATGGACAATTACTTGAAACCATACGTAATATTATGTCATATGCTGATGTTGTCGTTGGGGCTACAACCTACTCTTTTATAACAACAGATGCAGTCGATTTTGCACTCAAGCATGGTGCACGTTTTTTATCTTTACCACTTTCTACTAATACAGGTGACTCACTCTTTAAAAGTCATTTTCTAAGCATGAACCCAAAAGTTGCAGAACGCAATGCAAAACGTCTATTACCTTTTTTGAAAAAGGCTTCAACCCTCCATGTAACAACACCTGCAGGAACTGATGCCACTTTTTCCATGAGGGGGCGACGCCCTGGTTTTTTTTCTGGGAAAGCTACTCGTCATGGAACATTTACCTCTGCTAGTTTTGAAGTTTATATCCCAATTATCGAAAACTCTGCAAACGGAACAGTTATTATTGATGGCTCGCTCGGATATTTAGGAGCAGTTACACACCCTGTACGTGTTCAATTTATCGATGGAAAAATGAATATTGATACAAATCAAAATTGTGATACTAATCACTATAACAATGATGCCAAACGTCTTTCTGAGTATATCCGTACCTTTAATGATCCACGCATGTCTTTTGCCGTAGAGTTTGGTATTGGTTTAAATGAATGTGCTCATTGCGTTGGAGATTCTTATATAGAAGATGAAAGTACAGCAGGAACCTTTCATATAGGTCTTGGACGTAATCTTGCCTTAGGAGGCACACATGATGCTGCAGGACATTTTGATATAGTAATGCATAAACCCGATATCTATGCAGACTCGATACAAATTCTTTCTCATGGTCAAATTTGTGTATAGTGCAGTAAAAATCAACTTTGTAAAAAACATAAAATTTCTATTATATTCTTTTAATTCATAAAACTTCTTTTTTGTATCATTGCATAATTTGCAAG
>JAILIC010000094.1 GCA_024695475.1 Treponema sp. | reverse complement strand
TTTCCCGAAAACTAAGCCATGTTTTTTCCATGATTTTGCAATAAAGTTTTGATAGCGCCTGAATATCTGATAGTAAGTACCCCAGATGTTATCAAGATGGAGATACTCGCAATTTGCCCTACATAATCTGATTTCAATACGGGTAGGATAAGGAATAGTTTTTATGAAATCCTTCGGAAGTTGATTTCTGAAAATAAGGTCGTCAATTCTGTCGTACATAATCCAAAGAGATTTTCGTTTTTTATGGTCTGCCGAATAAACCGTTGTTTCAAATCTTCGCTTTCCCGTAATTTCTTCACTGGGAATTTGCAGTTCTTTCCTTGTGAAATCAAAGTAAAAATCAAGTTCCGCAAGTCGTATGATATTGTGCCTGTTTATAAAGATGAACCTGAACAAATCATCTTTGCCATTTAAAATTATGTATTCTGCTTTGCAAAGTTTTTCTACAATCTTCAGTACGCATGATAAAATATTCCATCTCAAATTCTCTGTTTGAATGTGACAGAAGTAATAATTCTTAAACTTCGATACTCTGACTTCAAGACTAATTCCGGTTGAAACCTGTCTTCCGTTCAGCCACTTTTCTGTGTTCACAAAGTCTGAAAATATCTCGATGCTTACAGTATCAATCCCTTCCGGACTCTGGAAACTTTGAGCTACAGTTTTGTCCATTCTGATATCTCCTTAAAAAGTTCTTCCTAAATTTATGTTGTAAAAAAAATGTAGGTGTTTTTGATGCGAGATTTTTTGATTTTTAATTCGATTTTGGTCAAAATGGGGGTATAATAAAAAATATTTTAGAATTTTTATTTTATTAGCTATATTTTGACCAATTTAGGAGTAACAAATGACAAATCAATTCTTGCAAATGGCGAACCAGCTTCTTTCAGAAACGATTAAGGAAAAAGGTAAAAGTTCTAAATATATCTATGACCAGTTGAGTCAGTTTTTTCGATTGCCAAATGACAATGAGGAAGATTTCCTTTTGAAGAGAGGATATGAAACATTGCCATGTCGTTATCAGAATGAAGAAGTATTCAGAAATCAAACTCGAAGGATTACTCAAATTGAAGTTAAAAAGCTTTCAAATACAAAGAAAAACAAACATCCCGAAATTCGACTTTCAATAGACAGTCTTCTAGCTGTTCAGCTTTTTTCTATTCTTGGAATTAATATTGATGAATTTTTGAACACAGTGGCATACCGCATGGGTTGTGAAGAATTAGAAAATAATACTGCAGAACAAGACAACGAAGTTTCTAATGTAGTTCAACAAAAGCAAAGAAAAGAGACTCATTCGTTAGAAGAATTGTATAAAGTCCTAATTACAGTCTGTGGAACTATAAAACTAAAGACTGATATTTTAGAAGAGAAAAAGGATTTGAATAATCTTTCTGACACCGACAAAGATGCTGCAAATCTTTTCTTTGAACAATTGATTCGTGACATTCGTAGCCTTGAACAAATTGCAGACACCAGCACACTTGAAAAATCTCAGATTAAAAAGTTACATCCAAAAGTTAAGAGGAATGTGGATAAACTGGGAGGAGGAACGAAAGAGCAAGAGTATTTCGACATATCAAATTATTTTGTTTTTGAAGAATCAAATGAGCCAGACACAATAAACTATCTTGAAATCCGTCCACAGCTATATGTATATGCTTCATATCTCATTATTTGCATATTGCGTGACTTCTTGAAAAGGCTGAATGGTATTCAGACAACCGCAGAAAAACAATTTGAAAGTCAGATGAGAATAAAATTCTTTTCTATGGCTACGCAATTATCAGAATCTATTTCCGCACAACTTTTACATGAAAATACGAACAGTTCAAAAATTGGCATAGTAGTTTTGGAAAAAGATGTCTTATGCGAATTAACAGAAATTTTCAGGAATATCAAAGCTGAATTCGATGAATTGCTTGCATATTTCTCAAAAACAACAAGCACCTCTTTTGATGATGTAAAAGAAGAAAAAAAATTACGAGAATTTCTAGGTAAACTGGCGGGAGAAGTATTTGAAATATTCAAAAATCCAACATTGAATTTCCGTAATCCAAGAATAGTGCGATATAATTCAGTCCAAGATATTTTACGCAAAAAAAAGTTTTTTGATTATACATTCAAAATTTCCGATGAAAAATTAAAAAGTTTGAAATCATTAGAAGAACTAGCAAGAAATACTTGCACAGAAATAAAGAATGATATAGTGAAATATGCGATTTTTGATGAGCCAGAAATGACTACTCTTCAAAAAGATGCTCAGGATTACATTTTCAAAGCAATGAAAGAAAATATAAGTCCAATAATCGCTCTTGATATGGGTAATGGTAAAACACGAGTTGCTTGCTCAGCAATAAGAAGATTTATCACGGAAAACAAAGAGGAAACAGGTTATATTCTTGTCATTATCCCGTCTGGACTTTTGGAAGATTGGATATCAGAACTCAATACCAATCATATTCCTAAAATTGTCCCTTTAACAGATGGTAACAGAAAAAACTATTATCAAAACGGCAGCATCAAATATGTTTCTCAGCAGGTATTTATTACAACTTATGACATTGCAGCAAATGATTTTGCAATGTTCAAAAATGACCCGCCAGTTATGATAGTTTATGATGAACTTCAAATGATTAACACAATAAGGATTCTTGACAAATGCCTCATCCTATCAGAACTGAATGAAGACAAGCGTGTAAACTATAAATTTGCACTAACGGGAACTCCAATGCAAAATAATACGATGGAATTTTTCATTAACTATTGTTTTTTCCATGATGGTAAACTGCTCTTAGAAGCAAAAAACGCAAATCTTGTAAAATCTGATTCTTGGGAACAAGATGAACGATTCAAAATAGTAAAGAAGGAATTAAAAAATAAAAAATTCTATTATTTTGGTGGTGAGGATTTAAAACTTAAGATAGATGAAAACTTCATCCCTCTTATTTTCCAGGGAGAACATGCAGAAAAATATAAAGAGTATTTAAAAGCCCCATATCACACGCAAATGCAATTTCTTCTTAATCCAAAAGATTATGATTGCAATTTTGATTCTGCAAAAATCCTTTTCGTGAAACAGTTTGTAAAAGAACTTTCAGCAAAAAATGAAAAAGTGATTATCTTTTCGTATTATAAGAATCCGCTGCGTTATCTCTATAAAGAATTACAGGCCTACAATCCTGTAATTGCTATTGGAAAATCTGCTGAAGATTCCGACGATTACGAAGATTTTGATACCGAAGCAAAAAAGGAAATTGAGAAATTCAAGGACCTAAACAAGAAATACAATGTTTTACTAGGAACTATAAAAATGATTGGAACAGGTGAAAATCTTCAAGTCGCAAATAATATAATCATTCTTGACTTATGGTGGAATCCTATGGTTATTATTCAGGCGATGTTCCGAATAAAACGCAAGAAGCAAAATAAGCCGGTTCATATTTATTTTCCCATTTATACAAATGAAAAGTGTGTTGCTATTGATATAGAACAAAATTTTCTTAATACGATGAAACAGAAAATAGACTCATATAATCTTTTCCTTCAAGAAATGGGATACAATACTGGAAAAAGAACACTTCCAGAAACATGTCTAAAGAAACCATTGATTTTTGACCAAAGCAGAAAAAAACGATCCGAAACGAGTTTATTTGATAAGTTGAATTCTGAAAGCAGTTTAGCTGATGCGCTTCTATTTGGTAAGAAAGTAAAAATATCACCGAAAGCCAAAGAGCAGAGGAAAGCCACAAAAAACGAAGTGCTCGCTGTAACTCAAAAATCCTCTGCTCATTGATAAATCTTTACATTACCTCAAGCACCCGCTTAGCCTCGTCAAGCGACACATGGGTATAATGCTCCGTCATGGAATCGTCTTTAACATGACCGATTATGCTCTGAACAATGGACTTGGGAACTCCGCTGTTCATAAGGTAACTGTTCACATAATGTCGCCAGCTGTGAAAAGTGATGAAGCGTTCTTTTTGTTCTTCCTTGCTTATGCCAATATTTTCCAAAGCCAATTTAAGATGCCTTATGATTTCAGCTCGGCTCACAGGTGACTTTCCTTTATCCTTGGAAAAAATAAATTCGCCGAATGTCTGAGCCTGAGAGAGTTCTTGAAGTTCCTCAAAGATTTCTTGTGAGATAGGAATAGTCCGCTCCTTATGATTCTTTGTATCCTGTAAGCCAAATTTTTCTACATAGCCATGGTTTATAAGAAGGTGGTCTTCAAAAAGATTTTCCTTCCGCAAAGCCTGAACTTCCCCGATTCTCAGTCCTGTTTTTGATGCCAAAAAATTAATCGTATAATGAAGCTTGTTCTCGTTCCAGACGGAAGAAAAATTTTCAGGAGCAAACATCTTCTCGACATCAGCCTTTGAAAGAATGCCGTGAGTTTTAGAATCGTATTTGAGAATTATGACTTTTTCGGAATAGTTTGTTTTTGTTACGCCTGTTTTGAAAGCATAACCGAGTATTATTTTTAATCCCCATGAGACATTGTTGATGCTCGTGTTGCTCAACTTGAATTCCTTTCTGAGCCAGGCAACCCAAGTCTCTATTTTTGCTTCTGTAAAATCTTCAAGATGATATTCTCCCCAGAAAGGAAGAATATACCGTTCAAGTTCGCAGCGTTTTTGATGAGCATAAGTTTTCGTAAGATTGTAACCGTGTTCGATTTTCTTTTGAAAATACTCGCACTTGTCATAAATGAACCAATTTGCTGTGTACTCACGGAACACAGGAGTTGAGAACTGTTTTTCAAAAGGTCGTGATGAAAGAAGTGCAAGAGGATTCTGTACCGTCGGTATCATCGTACCGGAACGGTACAATTCCATGCAGACTGCCTCGGCTTGTGCCTTCGTCGTGCACCCTGTACTAAACTGATGCCTTTTGTTATATTCATCATAGAAATAATAATACCAGACTTTCTTACCACTCCGAAGAGTTTTACGAAAAAGAGTGAAAGGACTTTTGAAACGCATCGTGCGCCTCCAAAAAAGTGTTTGTACAACTGTTTGTCCTTATCAATTAAAAATCTGTTAAATCTTTGTATTATACCAATTTAGTATAAACACTTATTAAAGTTTAACAGGAATACAAGTTTTTTTGAATCAGTATTTTATCTAAGGCTGAAATAGTTTGAAAAATGCTCTGTATGGAAGTTTGTGCAATCTGTATTGTTTTTATGTTCATGTTTTCAGTGCATTCGTCAATCTTTTGAAATAGCAAAAGGAAATGGTGAATTTCAGCAGAATATTGCAAAAAAAGGCTCGAAATGAAAGCAGATAATATGTCTTCAAGCAATAAATAATCGTCCAGAATATAACGCCTGCAAAATCTGGAGAATGGTAAAATATTTAGTGTTATATATTTTGAATCAATTGTAACCAGAATTTCGTTACTGTTTGGATATTTTTTGTTCATATAGTTTTGGC
>JAILIC010000041.1 GCA_024695475.1 Treponema sp. | reverse complement strand
CATTGAGTCTGGTGGTGCAATGATTTGCTTCATGTTATTTTCGACGGCATTTGTAAAATCTTTTTCACCTTTCATTCCACAATAGCCACCGATAGGTAAAAGAGACAGTCGATAATCGACACCTTTAATCGTTTTATGCAAAAGAACAGGCCCCATACCAATAGAAAAGCTTTCTACTACAACGCCACACACTTTTGCAAAAATAAAATGTCCTAGTTCATGAAAAAAAACAAGGAAGCTGAGTCCGAGTAAGCCATAAAGTATTGTCACAAGCAGTCCTTTGCGATTAACCGAGCTTTAGAATCTATAGCAAATACATCTTCAAAAGACTGGGGGGCGGTTGTCCAATCTTTATCTAGTACTGATTTAACGATACGAGGAATATCCATAAAATGTATTTTGCTGTCAATAAATGCATGTGCTGCAATTTCATCAGCTGCATTATATGCAATAGTATAACCACCTGATAACTTTGCTGCATCAAAAGCATATTGAAGCATCGGAAAATCTTGCATTCTCGGTTTGAAAAAAGTCATTTCATGATCAAACAAATCAAATCTTTCCATATAGTTTGGAAGAATGTGTGGCCAACTGAGCGCAGATACTATTGGATGTTTCATGTCAGGATCTGAGATTTGAGCATACAATACGCCATCTTTAGTCCGTACTAAAGAATGGATGAGGCTTTGTGGGTGCACAACAACTTGTATTTGATCTGCAGAAACGTCAAACAGACGACATGCTTCGATTACTTCCAGACCTTTGTTTGCTAGTGACGCTGAGTCAATAGTAATCTTTTTGCCCATATTCCAAGTTGGGTGTTTTAATGCATCCTGAACTGTTACTTTGTTAAGTTTTTCGCTTGGTAGTGTTCTAAATGGACCGCCACTTGCAGTGATTACTATTTGGTCGATGTTTTGCTTTCCGCACTGTGCTACAAGATTAAATATAGCAGAGTGTTCTGAATCAACAGGAATAATATGACAATTGTTTTCTCTGGCCAGTTTTTGGACAAGAGGGGCAGCCATAACAATAGTCTCTTTGTTGGCTAGGGCAAGATCAATACCTGATTGTAACACAATTCTGGATGGCTCTAATCCAGCAGCACCTGCAATTCCATTGACAACAATGTCAGGTTTTGTTGTATCAATGAGCGCCTGTAAAGCTGTCATACTATCTTGAGATGTTAAAATACCTTTACAAGAAAACTCTGAACAAAGCTCATCAAGTTTTTGTTTGTTTGAATGAGCTGTAAGCCCGACTGTTACAAATTGGTCTGGCATGTGTCTGAGAATATCAAGGGTACTGGTTCCTATTGAACCAGTACAACCTAAAACTAAAACTCTTTTCATGATTATTTTATAGATTGATTAAAATATAGAATACTGGAGCGGCATATAAAATGGAATCCAATGAATCCAAAATACCACCACGCCCAGGTATGATTACACCGCTGTCTTTTAATCCTGCGGCACGTTTAAAAACTGATTCTGCTAAGTCTCCGATAATTGCAGCTGTTGCAATTATGAAACCTAATAAAATAGATTTAGTTTGAGAGTAAGGAAATACTTGTGGCCATATATGACGTACCAGTAAAGCTGCAGCTATACTTCCTACATAGCCACCAATAAAACCTGCAATACTTTTATTTGGACTTGCGGCAACAAATCCCTTATTGCTTTTTCCGAGTAACACTCCAAAAAGCCATGCAATACTGTCGCACATAAATACCATCAGCAAAAAAGATGAAATGAGATGGCTTGGATACTCTAAATCGGTAATACGAGTAATAAAGGTAAACAAATATCCACCATAAAATGAAATGAATACTGCAGAAACTATGCGTTGATTAGCACGTTCAAATGTTCGTCTAAAAAATACTTCGTATGCCAAGATGATTAAAAAACAAATGAGTGGTGTCATTGAGACAAAAGAATAGGGTGCTTTCGTTAATGTGAGAAATAGACCTGTTAAACAGGGGATAGTACTAACGGTAAGTACAAACTCCTTTGGTTGCATAGACATTGTTTTTGAAAAGATTTCATATAATTCAGCACAGGATAAAAAAGAAACACCTGCGAGTACGAGATGCAGAATAAGATAATTGCAAAAATGCACCCAAACAAGGCTAATGACAACCGGTACTCCAATAAAGAAAATCAAAAGACGTTGTATAAGTTTATTCATTGAAAACCCCGTTATTGGTTTTGTATTGCTCCAAATCTTCTGTTTCGATTTTGAAAGACCTCGAGGTCCTTCATAAATTCAGTTTCATTATAATCAGGCCATAAGGTGTCTGTAAAGAGGAATTCAGCATAAGCTGCATGCCATAACAGAAAATTACTTAAGCGAAGCTCCCCACCGGTACGAATAAGAAGATCAACATCTGGTAATTCTGCTATATCAAATGAACGTGAAATCTGTTCTTCAGTGATTTCATCTGCAGTTTTACCTTGGTCTATGAGTTTTTTTACGCCTCTGACAATTTCATTGCGTCCGCCATAGTTAATGGCAAGAACAACGGTAAGACCGTCAAAATGAGCAGTATCAGCTTCTGCTTGGCGTATTTCTTTTAAGACGTCATCAGGTAATCCCACTGGATCACCTAACCAGCGGACTTTGATTTGATTTTCTTTATAAAATTCAAATTCTGCACGAAGATGACCACGTATTAAATTCATAAGATAGCCGACTTCTTCTTGTGCACGCTTCCAGTTTTCGGTTGAGAAAGTATAGAGTGTTACATATTTTATGCCGATTTTTGCTGCTGCAGCGACTATACGCTTTGCTGCAGTGAGACCTTCTTTATGTCCCATTGTGCGAGGAAGACCTCGTTGTTTTGCCCATCGGCCATTTCCGTCCATGATGATTCCAACATGGACGGGGAGTGTAGTTAGATTTTCAGGCATTAGCCTTCCATTATTTCTTTTTCTTTGGCATCGTAGATTTTGTTAATTTCTGCGATGTATTTGTCTGTTAATTTCTGGAGATCATTTTCGCCAGTTTTTAATGCGTCTTCAGTTATTTCTCCAGCCTTTTGCTGTTTTTTCAAATCATCGTTACCATCTCGACGAATGTTGCGAATTGATGTACGTGAATTTTCAGCAATCCCTTTAATTTGTTTTACTAATTCTTTACGGCGATCTGCGGTAAGAGGTGGAATAGAAATGCGGATTACTTTACCATCATTAGATGGGTTTAATCCTAAATCAGCTGTAGCAATACCTTTTTCAATTTCACTGATAAGTGATTTATCAAATGGCTGAATAACGATGTTGCGTGCATCTGGAATAGAAACTGATGCAACTTGATTTAAAGGAGACTTTGCACCATAGGCATTTACTCTTACTTTATCAAAAATTGCAGCAGATGCACGACCGGTACGAATACCTGCCAAGCTGTCTTTTAATGCATTAATAGTTTTATCCATGCGTTCTGTACATGTTTCATTACTCATATTTCAGCTCCTATTTTAATTCTTCAATTAAATATCTTGAAAAGATTATATATAGTATATCATATTTTCACCATATTTAATTATTTTTTGTTCTTATTTCTAATTAAAAAATCCGGTTTATAATGAAAGTCACTATAAACCGGATTGCATTACAAACCTAGGTCTTACTTGCCAAGAACGTAAAGAACAATCTGACCGAAGGTTAAGGTTGTTCCCAACTCTTTACCAATTTCAGCCAATTTTGCTTTTACGGTTTTCTTGTCGTCTTTTACGAACATCTGATCTTCGAAACAAATCTCAGCAAGGTGCTTGCTCAATTTACCTTTGAGGATACCTTCTTTAACATTTGCAGGTTTTGAAGCCATCTTCTCATCCTGATCCATCTGAGCTTTGAAGATTTCATTCTGTTCGTCAATGTATGACTGTGGAACATCAGACTGTTTAAGATAAGCTGGTGTAAATGCAGCCATGTGCAGACAGCAGTCATAAGCAAACTGCTTTGCTTTTTCGTCTGTTGAGCCAACAACTACTGCAACAACACCAGTTTTGTGGTCGCTGTGTACGTACATTCCTGCAGATGCATTTTCTGGTACATCGATAAGTGCAACACGGCGTACAGACATGTTTTCACGAATCTTTGTTGCAAGCTCGAGCAACATATCTGACATTTCCTGTTCAACTTTTGTGTAGCCCTTTGCAAGAACAGTTTCTACCATTTTTTCACCAAGAGCAACAAAGTCTGTATTGTTTGCAACGAAGTCAGTTTCACAGGTAACTTCTACCATTGCAATTTTGTTACCCTGCTGTTTGATGAATACACGACCTTCTGCTGTTGCACGGTCAGCACGTTTTGCTACTGCGGCAAGACCTTTTTCTTTGAGCAATTTTTCAGCTTCAGCTGCATTGCCATTAGCTTCTGTTAGTGCCTTTTTACATTCCATCATGCCTGCGCCAGTTTTTTCGCGCAAAGCTTTTACGTCAGCTGCTTTAATTTCCATTTTTTTATACTCCGAAATGGGGATTATTTGTACAGTTTGTCTTCGTCAACCAAATCTTCTTCGCGGCTTCTTTCAGCTTCGAGATCTTCTTCTTTTTGTTCGGTTGGCTGATAGTTGCTGTAGTCATCGATTTCAACATCATCGTTCTTTACAGCTGCATCTGTCTGTACATCATCATCATTGAGAGTTTCAATAATCTTAAGACCTGTGTCATTGTCTGCTTCAATTACTGCATTTGCAATGATTGATGTAAACAAAGAAATTGCACGGATAGCATCATCGTTTCCTGGAATTGGGAAATCAATACCTTCTGGATTACAGTTAGTATCAACTACAGCAATGATAGGGATGTGCATACGGCGAGCTTCTGCAACAGCAATCTGCTCTTTGTGTGTATCGATGATAAATACAGCACCTGGCAGTTCTTTCATTTCTTTGATACCGCCGAGGTTCTTTTCAAGTTTTGACTTTTCCTTCTGGATGGCAGAAACTTCTTTTTTTGTAAGATTGTCAAAAGTGCCATCAATTTCCATCTTTTCGATTCTCTTGAGGCGCTGTAATGATTTTTTGATTGTAGAGAAGTTTGTAAGCATACCACCAAGCCAGCGGTTGTTTACATAGTACATGCCACAGCGCTC
>JAILIC010000028.1 GCA_024695475.1 Treponema sp. | reverse complement strand
GATTTACAGATCCAAAAAGATAAAACCAATGTTTGGATGGTATTGGGGGTTAATGGAGTTGGAAAAACGACGTCAGTAGCAAAAATGGCTTGTTGGTATAAAAATCAGGGAGAATCATCTATTGTACTTGCTGCAGCGGATACCTTTAGAGCAGCGGCTATTAATCAATTGAAAATTCATGGAGATGCTATAGGAGTGAGGGTAGTTAGTCATCAGGATGGTGCTGATCCGAGTGCTGTAGTATTTGATGCCGCTGAATCTATTACTGCAAAAGGTGGTGGCTTAGTTTTAGCTGATACAGCAGGACGGCTTCATAATAAAGAGAATCTTGTTAGGGAATTACAGAAAATCGATAGAATTGCCTCTCAGAAAGCTTCTCCCGGATGTTATAAAAAGATTATAGTACTTGATGTTACTACAGGTCAAAATGCATTGCGGCAGGTTGAGGTATTTAACGAAGCTGTAGGAGTTGATGCCCTTGTTTTGGCAAAGTATGACTCTACGGCAAGAGGCGGTATTGCCATAACTATTGGAAAAGAATTACATATTCCAGTTGCGTTTGTCTGTACGGGAGAAAAATATGGTGATATCCAATTGTTTAATCCCCAGACATATGTTTCAGAGTTTTTAGGAATATGATAGAACGCAAAACACTATTGTTTGTGTGCTGGTGTTTTTTATTTTATTCTTATGTGATGTTTTCATTGTCGCTGACAGATGAGTATAGTGTTTTTGTTGTTCCTGAAGATACCATACAAGTCTTTTCTGTTTCAAATGCAACTGATACAACTGTACTGATCGATCGTACGGGTTCCGAAGTAAAGCGACGAATGTATGATGCCAATAAGCTTTTACAACGAGAAGAAGAATGGCGGATAGCAGACGATACCAAAGATATGATTTTTGTTTCTTTGACGGTATATAGCTATATCCCTCATTCATCAGTTTTAGATACATGTATTATATATAGCTATGAAACAAAGCAGGTTGAAACACAGTTGTTTACGGCTGCTGGTTTGCTAGAGCGTGTTGTGACTGCTCATTATGAAGGTGATGTCGTTACGGAAACAACAACTGATTCTATAACAACGTTTACCTATGATGAACAAAGTCGTATTATTGATAAAAAAGAAGAACTCTATGTTGGATCTAAGCATACGAAAAGGCAAGTGTATAATTATACTGATAAATCACATAAGCCAGACTATGTTTACTATGAAGATGGTAAAGTTCGTATAAAAACAGTGTACTCTGCTGAAAATGATTATGTTCAGACTTCGTATTTTGATGAAGGGTATTCTGTTGTTGTAACATATGTAGATGGTACGAAGGTTTCAGAAACGTATTTATTAAATGGACGGAAAATAAAGACATAATGACTTCACTTTCTCATTTAAAATGGATTTTATTTGTTTCTCGACGATTTTCAAAGGTAGATAAAGCAGGACGGTCTGCAGTGACGGCTTGGTTGTCGTCATTGGGAATTTGTCTTGGTGTTATGACTTTAATTGTAGTACTGAGTGTAATGAATGGGTTTCAGATGCGTTTTATCGATGCTATTATGGAAGTTAGTTCATATCATATACAAGTCTTTGGCAATTCTGATGGATTTGTTTCATCGGTACAAACACTCCCTGAAATACGTTCTATTGTGTCATTTTATGAAGCACAAACTTTGATGGTTGGTACTGCAACCCGGCAGGCTGCTGCGGTTGTTAGAGCAATTGATCCTTACGTTTGTATGCATGATACAGGTTTTGCCAGAGAGCTACATATCACACGTGGTGCTTTTGATTTAACACAGGAAAATAGTATTGTCATTGGCGCTTCTTTGGCTGAAAAATTGGGTGTGACTGTTGGTGGTTATGTTAATCTTTTTGCATTAAGCGGTGGTGGTGATGTTGCATTATTTTCTGATCAGCGATTGTTTAGGGTGACTGGTGTTTTTCATACTAGTTATGCTGATTTAAATAGTGGTTATGCGTTTATATCGATTGATGCAGGGCAACATGAGTTTGGTAAAAATGCTTTGATTACCTATGGTATAAAATTGAATAATAGTAATGATGTAGATGCTGTTATGAGAAAAATACAGTCTGTCTATCCTGAGTTACGGGTAGAGGGCTGGAAAGAATATAATCGTTCTTTTTTTGGGGCTTTACGCATTGAAAAAAATATGTTGTTATTGCTTGTCCTTTTGATTTTTCTTGTGGTGTGTATCAACATTTTTAATGCTATGAGGCGACTGGTATATGAACGTAAATCAGAAATATCTGTTTTTTCTGCTTTAGGAGCAAAAAATCGACATATACAGTTAATCTTTATATTGCAAGGTTTGCTAACAGGATTAAAAGGAGCTATACCTGGATTGATACTGGGCTTGCTGATTTGTGTACAGATGAGCCATATATTTACGGGGCTTTCGCATATATTATATGGTATTCAAAATTTTTTTGTACTCTTGTGTAATCCCGATCAGATTAACTATTTGCAGGAAAATCCTATGTACGCATTATATGCGCGCATTCCTGCTCGTATAGTATCTAAAGAAGTTGTCTTGATAACAATTTCTGGGTGTTTTTCTTCGTTGTTGGCTTCATGGTTTGCAAGCTATGGTATATTAAAAATGTCAGTTTCAGAGGTGTTGAGAGATGAATGATTTGGTGCGTATTTCAAATCTTGAAAAAACATACATAACAACAGGGGAAAAACTGACTGTTTTAAAAGATTTAGATTTTACGGTAAAAGCTGGTACAAAAGTTGTTATTACTGGTGAAAGTGGGTGTGGAAAAAGTACGTTACTTGGTATTTTAGCTGGAATTGATACTGCGACAAGCGGTAGTGTTACTGTAGGTCCGTATGATTTGACTACAACTACGGAAAATTCATTGTCTGTATATCGTTCATCTTTTATTGGGCTTATTTTTCAGTTTCATTATTTGCTTAAAGACTTTACTGCTCTTGAAAATGTATTTATGCCGGCATATATGGCAGGTATGACACGTGGTGAGGCTGAAAAAAAAGCTCGACAGTTGTTGGAAGATGTGGGGCTGTCACAACGTATGATGGCATTGCCGTCTCAAATGTCTGGTGGTGAAAGACAGCGAGTTGCAGTTGCTCGTGCATTAATAAATGAACCATCATTGATTTTGGCTGATGAACCTACAGGCAACCTTGATCCTGCTAATGCTCAGCTGATAGGTTCTTTGCTTTTTTCCATGGTAGATAAATATCACAAAACCTTGATTATGGTTACCCATGACCGTACTTTGGCTGCAATGGGTGATGTTTGTTATGCAATAGTAGGTGGCAAGTTACAATGACCTTTCGAGCATCCTTGCTTTTTACTACAAGACTGTTATTTCCTCGTACTGATAAAAAATCTGCGGCACGACATAGTTTGTTGGGTGCCTTGCTCTGTATTGGAATCAGTTTAATTCCATTGGTTGTGGTACTTACTATTTCGAATGGGATGATACAGGGAATTACAGAACGTATTATTGGATTATCAAGTTCTCATATACAAGTGCGACTTAGGAAAAGTTCTGAGTATTTGAACTCTGTTGCTTCTTTAGAGGAATATTCCAGGATTTTAGGTACTACTGATGCTGTTATTTCTTCCTATGCAGAGGTACAGAGCGTGGCGCTGGCATCGTCTACAAAAGGTCGTATAGGGGCTGCTGTTCGAGCTGTACCTCCAGAAGTTTTTGAAAGCAATCCGGATTTTATTTCTTTATTTACGGTAAAAGAAGGTATTAGTCGTTTACCTGAGAAAAATAGTGCCGTTATTGGTGCAAAAATTGCTGAATCATTACAGGTGCATTGTGGTGATACTATTAGATTGATAACAGGCAAAACCTCTGATAATGGAACTACTATACCTGTTGTTACTCCTTTTACAGTTGTTGGTATTGTATCTTGTGGATATCAGGAACTGGATGCTTTGTGGGTTTTTGTTCCTTTGGAACGTGGGTTTCGTCTTATTTCATCTGGTACATCTATTGTTACGATAAAGTTGTCTGTTGAAAATCCCTTTGATCCATCGATAACGCAAGTTCAAGATGACTTGGCATCATTTGTGGGCAGTCAAGGTAGAGTTTTTCGGTGGGATGAATTAAATCAAACCGAGTATGAGAATTTTGCCTCTACAAAACTGATGCTTGTTTTTATCATGATATTAATAGTCCTTGTCGCTTCTGTTAATATTTGTTCAGCATTGATTATGTTGTCAATCGAACGGCGAAAAGAAATTGCTATATTGAAAAGTGTTGGTGCAACAAATAGTGGTATTACGCTTTCGTTTCTGATTACTGGATTTGCCATTGGTGTTGGTGGAGTTTGTGTCGGTGTTCCATTAGGTATACTGTTTGCTGTTAATATTAATAAAATTATCGAATTTACAGAAATTATAGTAAACTTTAGTGCTAAAATACTATATCTTTTAACTAACAGTGATTTGAGTCATTATTATTCGATTGATTTATTAAATCCTGAGCATTATCTGGAAAAAATACCAGTTGCTGTCCCTCAGCAGGATTTATTAATAATCGTCGTTGGTACGTTAGTACTTTCGCTGTGCGCGGCTGCAATCCCCGCCGTACGTGCAGGACGAGAGCGGCCACTACATACGTTACGTAAGGTTTAGGAGAGTTTATATGCTTTGTGATATTTGTCATCAGAGAGAGGCTATTGTATTTATAGAACAAGTTGGCTCTGAGGCGAAGAAAAAAGTATGTTTATGTTTACAGTGTGCTGAAGAAAAAGGTTTTTCTCCTAATGACAAGGATCTTGAAAAATCAGTAGGTACAATTATCCAGGAGTTGTTTACAAAAAATGCTTCAAAAGGTATCTCACGGACATGCCCAGTTTGTGGCCAGTCACTGACGTTATTGTTGAAAAACAATAGGCTTGGTTGTCCTGAGTGCTATGAAATCTTCAAGGATGAAATTAAAAAGCAAATGAAGCAAAACGGTATTTCGGGAACGTATACGGGTTCCATGCCTCATCGACTCCGAAATTTTCGGTCTATTCTCACTGATAGAATTGATTTACAAACGAAGTTGATGGCTTCAATCGAAAAAGAAGATTATGAAAAGGCGGCTTTATACAGAGATTTTCTTAAAGCTTTAGAAAAAGCAGCTGTTTCCAAAGATGAGGACGATGCTGTACATCAAGAAGGTCTTTCTGGAGGTACTGTGTAGGCTATGTCTGAATTTGGTAAAATTGACAGTTCTTCTGATGCGTGGTATGCATGTTCCGGAGAGTGTGACGATGTTGTTGTTTCAACGCGAATCCGTTTGGCACGAAATTTGGCTAATTTTCCTTTCCCGGATAGATGTTCGGCAGCTGTAGTGGAACAGATACAATCTATTGTTTTTGACTCTTTTACGCGCATACCTGATGCAGAAAAATATAATGTTTTTTCTATACAGAACTTGGAAGAGTCTGGTATGAATGTATTAAAAGAGCGTGGTTTTATTTCGCCTCCGTATGGGACTGGACTGGTATTACGTTCTGACAGTAAGGGGTACTGTGTAATAAATAGTAGAGATCATATTAGACTTGCAGGTATATCTGCGGGGCTGGCGGCAGAGTCGGCTTTTGCAATGTGTCATACTATGGACGAAAATCTACAGCAGGTTATGCAATTTGCGGCTTCGTATGATTTTGGTTTTTTGACTGCATCATTAGGTGATGTGGGTAGTGGTATGAAAGCATCATTAAGAGTGCATTTGCCGTCGATATTATATATGGATCGGTTACAGAATCTTGCTGCGGAAATAGAGCGGCGAGGTTTTGCTATAAAAGCAACTTTTGCTTTAGATAGTAAGTCAAAGGGTGCTCTTGGTGATTTTTATGATGTTTGTTCACTTTCTGCTTTTGATGGTAATGAATTGGATCAACTTATAGCATTAACATCAATCGGAAAGTATATTGTCGAACAGGAACGGTTATGCCGACAGGAAGGGTTGGAGTCAAAACCGACTCGGTTACATGATATAGTGTATCGTGCGTATGCTTTGATAAAATATAGCCGTTTTATTTCGTTGCAAG
>JAILIC010000163.1 GCA_024695475.1 Treponema sp. | reverse complement strand
ATTTCCGAAGAACCGGATGACCATGGTCGTGGTCAGGGAAGATGCAGCGATGTTAACGATATTGTTGCCGATCAGAATGGTGGTCAGCATCTTGCTGTATTTATCGTGAATTTTCTGTACGCGCATCGCGCTGCGATTCCCGCTATCGGCAAGAGAGCGGATGCGCACTTTATTTGCGCAGGTCAACGCAGTCTCTGCAGAGGAAAAGAATGCGGAAAGAATGATCAGAATCAGTAGAATGATCGATTGTATGACACCTATGGTATCCAAAATAACTCCTTTCATTAAAAGCTTTGCGTTTTTCCTGAAATGGCAGGAAAAGCTTTTGGTTGTATATTGTTCTATTTTACTGAAAAGTAGAGAAACTGACAACCATTGCATTTACGAATAGCTTATATAGTTGAAACAACAGACATACATCACTTCATTGATTGACTTACTGTTTAAGCCAGTTTAAAATGTTGAATAACTAGAAACGATATATGGGGGGATACGGATGATCATTAAAGCAGTGGATATTGCAAGGGAACTGGGAATATCAAAGGCTACGGTTTCTTTGGCATTAAATAATAAGCCTGGGGTAAATGAGCATACAAAAGAATTGATTTTTGAATGTAAGCGAAGGCTGGAAAGAGGCGTGCAGGGGAGACAAAGTTATCTTGCAAACGGCCGAGCGGACATTATTAAACTAATCACGATGAGTCATTCGTATCGGATTGTTATTGAGCGTGAGATTGACTTCTGGACCGATGAGAAAGCTATATTTACCAGAATTGCCAGTAATTGGGGCTGCAAATTGGATATTGTGTATTTTGACGTTGACAAAGATTCGTCAGATAGCCTTGTACAAATGTGTAATCGGGAGGATGTTCTTGGTGTAGTGATTGATGGAACAGAGCTCATTCCATCAGATAGTAAGCTGCTCAATCAGATTCATAAACCACTCGTATTGTATGATGTTGATCTATATAATAAGCACAACAGTTGTGTCTTGATGGATAACAGAGGAGGAATATATGATGCGATGGATGCGCTGACATTGGCTGGTTGCAAAAATATTGTTTATCTTGCCATGGATTATGATATTTATAATTTCATAAGTAGAAGGCAGGCATTTATTCGCTATATGCAAGAGCATAATTTGGATGATTATGCGCAAGAGAGAATGGTACGTGTCGGTAAGTCCATTGCAGAGACATATACTAAGTTTGACCATTATTTAGACAAAAATCCATTACCGGATGCTTTTATTGCAGAAAGTTATCATATCTCTATTTCGGCATTGCGTTTGTTTCGCGAGCGAGGAATCAAACTGCCGGAGGATGTGAGTTTGGCAGGTGTGGACGAATTACCTAATTTTTTGACAGGTGATTATCATTTGTCAACCGTTAAAATCCCGACGACGGAGAGAGCGAAGTTAACGATGGAAATGCTAAAACATGAAATTGAGGATCCTTGCGAATTAAAGACCAAACTGTATACGGCTTGTAGTTTTATACCAGGAGATACAATTTAATCATTCGGAATCTAAAAAGAATTAGTAATTATAATATTTAGTTTAAAAAATTTAGAATAGCCAACAGATTCACTAAAAAGGAACGTGAATAGCTGTTGGCTATTTTTTATATTTGGCAGTTTTGCTGAAAAAATTCTTTTTAAATTATAAATGTTGAATTGATTAAACAAAAATAATACAATTTAAACGAAAACAAACATAAACGTTTAAAACGTTTAAAAAAGGAGGAAGGTATGAAAAAGAGTTTAAAAACAACAATGGCAGTTACAATAACAGGGCTGATGATACTTGGATCGCTTGCAGGATGTGGAACCGCTACTGAGACAGTCGATACTGCTGCGACAACTGGAGAGGCAGAGACAACAGCAGTTGCGGAGACTGTAGAGAGTGCAAGTGAAGCAGTATCTACAGAAGCGAGTTCAGAAACCGGACTGGCAGCTATTGCAGCTGCTTATGGAGAAGAATATACCGGCGATGCGGTTGAACTTTCATTTTGGTATCAATCTAAGAGACAGGAAGGTACAGATGCTTTGGTAGAAATTTGGAACGAAGTAAATCCTAACATCAAGGTTACTGTTTCCTATTATGATACTGCAGGTATTAAAGATGCGTGTAAAACTGCGGCACAGTCTGGTTCTATGCCGTCGATGTGGTATAACTGGGGTGGCGCACTTGGTCAGTACTATGTAGACAATGGAGTAACCTATGATCTGACAGATTATGCTGCTAGCCATGGCTGGGCCGATGAAGTGAACAGCGGTGCGCTGGATTTAGTAAAGCTTGG
>JAILIC010000156.1 GCA_024695475.1 Treponema sp. | reverse complement strand
AAAATAAAACCTTATCTGAACATACTGCACAGATAAATACAACATTTACAATAACCGATTTAGAAGCAGCATCCCTGCTCTTTACAAAAGATGTGGTCATACTTCAATTTCCATATGGCATCGCATCTAGTGAAATTTGCGACGTAAGCAAAGAAGCCGATTACTACCAAGTAACGCTATCCCGTAGTGATGTGGCTGAAGATACAACAAAAAAGCAATTCATCACCGATATATGGAAAACAAACCAAGATACGCTGTCGTTATCTTTTCAATTCAATGATGCCTTTTTACTTATTACGGACAATTTTCAAAATAAAACACAAAAATATGTAAAGCTATCAATTACTGATGCAAATCATCTTGTGCAGGCACTACAAACCCAAAAAACAGATTCCCTTCCCTATTTTGATATTATTACCAGCTCTCGCTAATACGTATCTGATAGTATCCTCTTACTTTCCAAGATAACAAATCACAGGAGATATATATGAAAAAACATATTATTGGAATACTGCTAGCCTGTATCCAACTTTCCTTTCTTTTTAGTGACGATTTTGTAAAGCTACAGGCAGGCACCTTACAAAGGCATGTTATCCAACGGGACTCTACAAGTTTTGACTATGAAATGCACATCGATAGTTTTTATATGTGCATTCATGAAGTAACACAAAACGAATGGCTAACTATCATGGATGAAAATCCCAGTGAAACAAAAGGAGATAATCTTCCCGTTACTATGGTAAATTGGTATGATGCTGTTTTATACTGTAATAAACGAAGTATAAAAGAAGGTCTACCCCCCTGCTATACGATAGCAGATACTAAAGATGTCATTACGTATGATATACCTCTGGAATCAAGGATTGTATCAACAGAAGAAGAATCTTTTATCTGTAATTGGTCAGCAAACGGCTACAGATTACCAACTGAAGCCGAATGGGAATATGCAGCACGTTCAGAAGGCAAAGATACCACTTATTTTTCCGGAAGCAACAATATAGACGAGGTTGCCGTTTATTACGAATATATTGGTATGAAAATCCAAGAAGTCATGTCTAAAAAAGCAAACTCACTTGGTCTGTATGACATATCAGGAAATGTAAGCGAATGGTGCTGGGATTGGTATGATGATTATGACAAAAACGATATATACAATCCAAAAGGGCCTTCAAAACGACCTCTCTCAAAAACGGTAAAGATACATAGAGGTGGCAGCTGGTCTTCAGAAGGATGGAATGAAGACGTATATGATGCGACAAAGCAAGACTGCTGTGTATCCCAAAGAGCCGCATGGATACCTACAATGAAAGATAATAATCTAGGATTTAGAGTAGTACGATCACATATGTAATATTCCATGCTGAGCAGCAAAAAAGGCTATCCTTGTAAGTATACGACTTACCTTTAGGATAGCCCCTCAACTCTTCCCGATTTATTACAACAACATATATAAAAACTATTACAAAGCTTCTACAACAAGCTGGCCCATTTTTTTAGTACCAACCAATTTTCCGCTTGCCTGTAATGCATCTCTATCAGCACCAGCGATATCACCTGTCCGCCATCCTGCATCAAGAACAGCATCTACAGCTGCTTCAATTGCTTTTGCTTCATTTTCAAGCTTAAAGTCATATCGTAACAACATAGCAGCTGACAAAATAGTTGCAAGTGGATTTGCCAGATCTTTACCTGCAATATCTGGAGCAGAACCATGAATTGGCTCATATAATCCAGGACCGCTACCATCACCTAATGAAGCTGATGCCAACATTCCAATAGATCCTGTAATCTGGCTTGCTTCATCACTCAAAATATCACCAAACATATTGCTTGTTGCTATAACATCAAACTGCTGCGGGTTACGTACCAACTGCATAGATGCATTATCTATATACAGATATGAAAGTGTAACATCTGGATACTCACCTTTTACACTTTCAGCAACACGACGCCACAATTGGCTTGAGTTAAGAATATTAGCTTTATCAACAACACACAATCTTTTCTGTCGTTTTTGAGCAGCTTCAAACCCTAATCTCACTATACGTTCAATTTCTGGCCATGTATACTTTTCAGTATCCCAAGCCGTACGACCATCCTCAGAGGTACCACGATCACCAAAATATATACCGCCGGTAAGCTCACGTACGATAAGAATATCAAGTCCATTACCGACAATTTCATTCTTTAATGGACATGCAGCACTTAACTGGCGGAACATAACGGCTGGACGCAAGTTTGCATATACTTTAAGTCCACCGCGCAAGCCCAACAAAGCCTTTTCTGGACGAAGTTCAGATGCAACATTATCCCATTTTGGACCACCAACAGCACCCAACAGGACAGCATCTGCATTTTTACAAATAGCTAACTGATCATCAGGTAGTGGTTTGCCAAATGCATCAATAGCACATCCTCCGGCAATAACATTCTTATACGAAAAACTATGTCCAAATTTCTTTGCAACAGCGTTAAGGACATTTACAGCCTCCGCTACAACATCTGGACCGATACCATCTCCAGGCACCAAAGCTATCGTTTTATTCATGTCTCACTCCTGTAGTTTTAAGTTTACTGTTTATCTTAATAATTACTAAAAACCATACTACAGCAATTTGAAAATTAATGCAATAACTTTAATATAACTACAGAAGCTTGCGATATCGCTTTTCAACATCCTTTATCAATTTATATTCAAAAGAATCTACCAGAGCCTTCCATGAAGCTTCCATAACGTCACTAGAAACTCCAATTGTAGACCACGTATCAGTTCCATCAGAACTTTCAATAAGAACACGTACCCTACTGGCTGTAGCAGATTTGCCATCTAATACACGAACTTTATAATCGATCAGTCGTATTTTTGCCACAGCAGGGTAAAAACGTTCCAATGCCTTACGGAGTGCTATATCCAAAGCGTTAACAGGACCATCACCCTCACCTGCGGTAACTTCGATTTGTCCGTCAACCTCAACTTTTATCTGAGCACAAGCACAAACACCTTCCTCAGGGCGAGGATTAACACCATTTGTTTGATAATAATGGAACGTAAAAAATGGTTGATATTTACCTATTATTTTACGAACAAGCAGTTCAAAACTGCCATCTGCGCCATCAAACTGATATCCTTCAAATTCAAGATCCTTAACCTTTTTAATAATCTCAGCAACAACAGGGCTATCCTTAGTAATCGATGGATCAAATCGTCTGATTTTTTCTATTATCATACTCCGCCCCGCAACCTCACTCATCAAGAATACACGGGTATTACCAACAGCTTCTGGAGCAATATGCTCATAGGCCATTGGATTTTTTAGGACAGCATCAATATGCATACCAGCCTTATGGGCAAAGGCATGAGAACCAACATATGGCATACTTGGATTAACATTGATATTAGTAATTTCTGCAACTCGTTTTACCACCGGGGTAAGATTTACAAGAGATTCTGGAGGTATACAATCATACCCCATCTTAATTTGCAAATCCGCAAGAATAACGGCAAGATTAGCATTGCCCGTACGCTCTCCAAACCCCATCAACGTTCCCTGCACATGACGTACACCAGAATCGACAGCCAGCAATGTATTAGCAATAGCAAGACCGCTATCATCATGAGTATGGATACCTATGGTAGCAACAGCTCCAAAACGAGAAACAACTGCTTTTGTAGTCTCTATCAATTCAAACGGCAAACAGCCACCTTTTGTCTCACACAACGTTAAAACAGAAGCACCACCATCAACAGCAGCCTGCAATGTCTGCATTGCATACTCTTTATTTGCTGCATATCCAGTAAAAAAGTGCTCTGCATCATATATGACTGTACGGCCTTGTTCTCTTAAAAAAGCAATTGTCTCTCGAATCATATCGAGATTTTCTTCTAGGGTAGTATGTATTATTTCAGTTACATGAAAATCCCAGGACTTTCCAAAAATTACGACCGTTTCTGTACCTGCAGCCAACAAGCTCTGTACATTTGCATCCTCTGCAACCTTCAAGTTTTTACGGCGAGTAGAACCAAACGCACATAAATGAGCAGTTTTCAGTGATACTTTTTGCATCTGCTGGAAAAACTCCATATCCTTTGGATTGGATCCAGGATTTCCTGCTTCAATATATGCTACTCCCAAGTCATCAAGTGCCTGACATATATGAATCTTATCCTGGATAGAAAAACTTATTCCTTCACCTTGTGCGCCATCACGTAGCGTAGAATCAAGAATTGCAACCTTTTTAGATTCAGACATATATGCATACTCCTCTGTATAATATTCATATTTTTGCATAAGTATACAATTAAGTCTAGGGGCGAAAAACCATATTTGTAAAAGTTCATAAAAAAAAGCACTTTTTTTTTATTTTTTTTGTAATGCTATTGACACAAATCCATCATTTCTATAAAGTAATAAACATCACGGGGGCATAGCGAAGTTGGTTATCGCGCTGGCCTGTCACGCCGGAGATCACGGGTTCGAGCCCCGTTGCTCCCGTCTAAAACTCATTCTTCGGAATGAGTTTTTTTTTACCATCGGGCAATAGCGCAGCTGGTAGCGCGCTAGGTTCGGGACTTAGAGGTCCCGGGTTCAAATCCCGGTTGCCCGACTAAAAAGCACTTTCTCACAGGAAAGTGCTTTTTTTATACCTACAAAGTATACCCCAGTTATGGTATACTATCCTCATCATGCAAAACTTTCATTATTACACACCTACACAAGTAGTATTTGGTCGTGATACAGAAGTACAATCGGGTTCCTTAGTAAAGCAATATGGAGGAACAAAAGTACTCGTACACTTTGGTGGGAAATCAGCAGTACAATCTGGTTTACTTGATAGAGTATGTAAGTCACTGGAAAAAGAAGGTATTTCCTATATTACCCTTGGAGGCGCCCAACCTAATCCTCGACTGTCACTTGTACAAAAAGGTATCGATTTATGTAAAAAAGAAAAGGTCGACTTTTTGTTTGCCGTTGGAGGAGGATCGGTTATCGATTCCTGTAAAGCAATAGGATATGGTCTTGCCAATGACTGCCCTGTTTGGGATATCTATGATAGAAAAACTACTCCAAAAGCGTGTGCCCCTATAGGCTGTGTCGTTACCATTGCTGCCGCCGGCAGTGAAATGAGTGACTCATCAGTCATCACCAATGAAGATGGCAATCAAAAACGAGGCTTCAGCAGCGATTATTGTCGCCTAAAATTTGCAATCATGAACCCAGAGCTTACCTGTACATTACCAGCCTGGCAGACTGCAAGCGGCTGTACAGATATCATTATGCACACACTGGAACGTTGGTTTAGTAGCAGCGATGATAATTCGCAACTTATCGATTCCATAGCAGTTGCTCTCATCAAAACTGTCATAACAAATGCCCAAATACTTGTTACCGATCCAACAAATTATAATGCACGTGCAGAAATCATGTGGGCAGGCAGCCTGTCTCATAATGGCCTAACCGGTCCATATGGAAACGGAGACTGGGCATGCCACCAGATAGAACACGAACTCGGTGGTATGTTTGATGTAACTCATGGTGCAGGACTCGCAGCAGTGTGGGGTACATGGGCACGCTATGTCTACAAACATAACATAAAGCGCTTTGCAGAACTTGCAGTGCAGGTATTTAATTTACCTAAACCATCTAAAGACAACGAAGAGCAAACAGCTTTAGAAGGCATCAGTAGAATGGAATCATTTTTCAAATCCATCAATATGCCAACTTCTATTAGCCAACTCGGCCTTACGCTGACAGACGCACAATGCGAACAGCTCGCACACAACTGTACTTGGAATCTCTCCCGTACCGTTGGCTGTGTTCAAAAGCTTGGTAAAGCAGAATTGGCAGAAATATATAAACTTGCACGCTAAAAAGCGAAAATAGTACTAAAACCTATTGTTTTATTTTTATTATTGTATTATTATAAATATAGTAATCAGTACAATTTCTGATACGGTACAAATACATATATACAAGGAGAACAATATGAAACAATGGGTTTGTAAAGTTTGCGGATATGTCCATACAGGTGATAACGCTCCTGATGAATGTCCTGTCTGTCATGCTGGTAAAGATAAATTTGAAGAAAAAAAAGCTGATGCAGGATTTGCCTGTGAACATCAGGTTGGTATTGCAAAAGAACTCGATCCAGAAGTGGTAAAAGGCTTACGCGAAAACTTTGTTGGAGAGTGTTCGGAAGTAGGTATGTACATTGCAATGGCCCGTCAGGCAGATCGCGAAGGATATCCTGAAATTGCAGAAGCTTTCAAGCGCTATGCATTCGAAGAAGCTGACCATGCTTCACGCTTTGCAGAAATGCTCGGTGAAGTTGTTACCAGCTCGACAAAGAAAAATGTCCAGATGCGTGCTGATGCAGAAGCTGGAGCATGCGCTGGCAAACTCGAACTTGCCACATTGGCAAAAAAACTTGGTTATGACGCTGTTCATGACTCTGTACATGAAATGGCTAAAGACGAAGCACGTCACGGTGCAGGATTTAAAGGACTCCTTGCCCGCTACTTTGGAAACTAAGTAAACTATTGTTACCTGTACGGTCTGTTATAGGCTGACATTTCCGTACAGGTACTTATTTGAGGTACCTATACAATGACTGAAAATTACTACACTCGACTTGCAGAAACTGGAATACGCCCTTCAATACAACGAGTGGCAATCTATGAATATCTCTGCGAACATCATACACATCCTACAGTCGACATGATGTATGAGGCACTCTCACCTTCCTATCCAACGCTTTCACGTACAACAATCTACAATACACTTAAACTCTTTAGCGATAATGGACTTATCCAGACCATTCAAATAGAAGAAGATAAACTTCGTTTCGATGCCGATATAACACCTCATCTGCATTTTAAATGCATAAAGTGCGGTCAAATCTACGATATATTCAATACAAACAATCTGCAGACAATCAATTCATCATGCTGTTCTTTGCTGCCAACCGATTTTATTGCACAAAAGATTCAAACCAATATGTGGGGAATTTGCTCAAACTGCTCAGTAAACTCATCCAATACGTCTGATCAAGACAAGCTTCACTAAAAGCCTTGAGACAATCATTTTTTTAGGTTAATTACAATTATCAACCTAAAATCAGTAAAAACGACTTAATTTTGTATTCTTTTTCATCGATAATTAACAGTAGGTAGGAGTTACGATGAAAAAATACATTGTTACAACAGCAGCGATTTTTATAACACTCTCCATATTTACAACAACAAGTTGTACTTCAACAAAGAAAGAAGATGAATCCGTTATCACTCTTATTCATGAGGGACGGATTAATGAAGCAAAGCAACAGTTTGAAACAAAAGCCGATGTTTTGACAATTGATGAAAACGGTAATACTGCACTTCACGCAGCAGTGTCTGAAAATGAAGCAGATTTAGTAGACTACCTTCTTATAAAGGGGGCAGATCCTTCTATAAAGAACTTCAATAATGATACTCCTCTTCATATTGCCGTAGCAAACGACAATCGTACCATTGCACAAATGCTCGTCGATTATGGCAGTGATATTTTTGCAAAGGATATGTCTGGTACACCCATTATCGAAACTGCAATACAAAAAGATGAACGTTATTATGATATCATGATCAATCATGTATCATGCAAAAATCAATATGGTAACGGGTGTGGTCTTGTTCACTACTTTGTTGAAACCCGTAACGAAGTAGGTCTTGATCGCTGTATTGCAAAAGAAATTCCATTAGACGAAAAAAATGATGATGGTCAAACACCTTTAGCGTTAGCAGAACAAGCAACGGATGACGTTAGAGCTATAAACATGGCAGCCTCACTTCTAAAAGAAAACGCGGAACCTATCAATGGCAACTGTGACTACTTTGAAAAGGCAGTCATTTCACGTAACAGCAACATCCGCTTTGATGATGGTCTAACCGCATTACATATTGCTAGTGCACTCGGACACACAGGAGTACAAGAATATCTTCTTAATAACGGAGCAGATAGTACCGCTCGTGACATTTCTGGTGCTACCCCACTACACAATGCAGTACGCTATGGTCAAACAAAATCTGCAGAAATGCTTCTTAACAACGGAGCTAATATCAATGCCCCTGACGCTCTTGGTAAAACACCACTATTGCTTTTTATTCCTGCTACAAATCAAGCAGAAATGTATGACTTACTCATATCCCGACAGGCAAATATCCGTGCAAAAGATATGTATGGAGACACTGTACTCCATTCCGCAACATTAACCACTGTGCCAGTAAGCATTTTACAAAAAATGGTAGATGAAGGTGCAGATATCAACGCACGCAATAAACAGGGCGTCACACCACTCGCTCTGGCAGTGGAACTCAAAAACATAGATCATATTGATTTTTATATCTCAAACAATGCTGATATACATGCCCAAGACGAAAAAGGACACACGCCACTAACAAACGCACTCAGTATTGGAACACCAGTACTTGAACATGTAGTAACACCGGAAAATAGTAACACAACCGACTCTTCTGGAAATACAGCATTGCATATTGCCATCAGAAGAAAAGCAACCATTAATCAAGCTGCTTTTATTATGGACCAACATGCTGATATAAACAGACAGAATAAAGAAGGTAACACCCCATTATATCTGGCTATTGATCGAGACAGACGAGATATTGGCGAATTACTTATGGCACGTGGTGCAAACATTTTTACTACCAATAACGAAAATATCTCACCACTACGTCTTGCACTTACAAAAAGTACAGAAACTGCAGACTGGGTACTCTGTTCATCAACGATGGCAGCAACTGATGGTAGTGGCAATACAGTGTTACATTATGCAGCCGAATGGCAATTACCCGAAGCAACCCAGTTAATTCTCACAAAAGGTGCAAATCCTAACGCTCGCAATGCAAACGGAGAAACGGCCCTATTCAATGCAGCAAAGCTAAACAGCAATGAAATTATTTCTCTCTTGGTAAACAATGGTGCAGATATCACCATACGAGACAATAGAGGAAATACCCCATTACATACTGCAGTCCGTTGGGACAGCCCAATTGCAGTACAGGAACTTATTGATTTAGGTATCGATGTCAATGCACAAAACCAGGAAGGTTTATCACCACTTGCTTCCGCAGCAAGAGCAGATAAACCAGAAATGGCAAAACTACTGCTAAACAATGCTGCAGACGTCAATAGTGCAGATATAGAAGGTAAAACGGTACTTATCGATGCAATCAGAGGTAAAAACCAAGCTATGGTTACACTCCTGTTAAACGAAGGAGCAAATACCTATCTTCAGGAAATAAACGGACAAAATGCCTATCATGAAGCCGTCCAGACAGGTGACGAAAATATCATCAAAACTGTGTACAAAGCTGGTGCAAATCCACTTTCACGTGATAAAAATGGTATTACGCCATTTGCTTATGCACTAGGTAAAGACTACTCCTTTATCCAAACCGTTATAGGCGATGACCATAATATCACCGACTCTGACGGAAACACCTTTGTTCATATTGCAATCCAAAACAAAGCTGATCCAAAATTAGTTTCACAGCTTATCAATCACAATTATCCATTTGATACTCGTAATGCAAATGGTGAAACACCATTATACCTTGCAACGACAAGTAGACAGTTAGGAACAGCAGAAACTTTGTTAAAAGCTGGTGCAAATCCATTTACCACGATTGATAAAACAGGTACCAGTCCTGTTACCTTGGCTCTCGAAAACACTGATAAAACTTTAATGGAATACATCGTAAAATACAATGGTCCAAGAACAGACATAAAAGGAAACAGTATCCTTCACTATGCAGCTAAATCAGCTGATGTACAGACTGTTTCTAAGCTATTGGAACTGGGTATTGATCCATCAATGAAAAATATTGCAGGCGAGACAGCCTATGATGTTGCTATGAATTGGCAGCACACTGATATTGCAGAGGTTCTAACCAGATAGGATAAAACACCCTACCCTGCGCCGTCTGGCGCGGTAGGTACACTCTACACAAAAAGTGCTATTCTTTTTGACTATGCAGCCGGGCAAGCATTTTCTTAAATGCGCTGTCCGGCTTATTTAATTCTCTGGAACCTCGAGTAATCTTACATAAAGACATATTAAACATACGAGCAATTTCCCGCTGTGTGGTTCCTTTATCCATTTCCTTTACTAACAGCCAACGTTTTGCACAATCAACACGCTCAGCTGGTGTTAACAAACACACAAAAAAGTTATATATAAAATCCGGATCATCAGTCTGTGCTATTAAAGAACACAGTTCTTTAAAACTCTCCTCAAACAATCGTTCTTTATCAAGCTGAGTCTGGTCTATTGTTTCATTTCCCATATCTATTACTATACTACAACTCATTGCAAAAGTCCAATTCGTATTGTATTATGATGCTATGATTCCAGCAAAAGAAATAATGAACAATAAATACGATGAAATTTACGAAGAAGAAATAAGGGGCATTGAGCGCAGAAGACAGCAAGATCCTAATCTCACCATTGATATGCTGGAAGGTACCTTGCAAGCATTATATAATATCGAAGGTGATGACTGGGAAGGGCGAGGTCCGTTGAGAGATGAAATGATATCAGCTCAAATAGCGGCACATGAAGCTTATATTGCTCAATGGAAAAAGGAAACCTCCGCTCAATAAAAATCCATGAATAGCGAAAAACCAAAAACAAAACGACAGCTACAAGCAGAAACGATGCGTTATACCCTTCAAAGCATTGTAGAACGCTTTGCACGAGACACGCCTCTTGATAAGATTAAAATTCAAGATATTTGTTCTGAGGCAGGTGTCTCACTTGGTAATTTTTATCAGTATTTTCAAAGCAAAGAAGAAGCCATGATTTATTCCTATCAATATATTGATAGAAAATGGCAAGAACAGCATTTTGAAAACATACAAGATCCTCTTGAACGCGTCAAAATCATTCTTAAAACACATCTCGAGTCAATGGCAGATGCCACGCTCTGCTTTTTAGCGCAATTATACATTTCGCAATTAAAGGTCTATGACGAGTATTTTTTTACGCAAGACCGCTATTTACATAAAGTACTACGCGAAGCCATTAAGCAATGTCAGGAATCTGGTAAAATGGTACAATCTTATACAGATATCCAATTGGCAATTAAGCTTGTAAACTTTTCACGAGGCTTAGTATATAACTATTGCATCCAACATAAAGAAGACCAAAAAGCATGGCTTGAATTTGCTATCCATGAATCAACGGAATATCTCTCCCTTTTCTTAACTGAAAAAGATTAAAATCTTAAAATTCACTTTGACATAAACACAACAGAGCGTTATTATTATCTTACTAAAATTTTTCAGTGAATTATTTCACTGAATATATTCACTAAAGGAGATAATAATGAAACATGTTAGTAAAGTAGGTGCCGTAATTACTTGTCTTGCACTGCTTTTCGTAAGTTGCTCAAAACAATCAGGTCTTAAAGCGGGAACATATGAAGCTACTGAAAAGGGAAACAATGGTCCCGTTACCGTTTCCGTTACTGTAGACACAAATAAAATTACTGATGTAAAAATAGTTTCTCATGGAGAAACACCAGGAATTTCTGACAAAGCTATAGCTGAGTTACCAAAACGCATTGTCGAAAATCAAAGTACTAATCTAGACACCATATCAGGAGCAACAAATTCAAGTAAAGCAATACTGGGTGCTACACGAGCTGCGTTAAAAAAGGCAGGAGCCAACGATTCTGACTTTACAGCAGCAGCAACCGTTACACAAGAAGCAGATATAGAAAAAACTGCAGATGTTATTATCGTTGGAGGTGGAGGAGCTGGACTTGCAGCAGCCGTTAGCGCAAACCAGAATGGTGCAAGCGTTATCGTTGTTGAAAAAACCTCAGCACTCGGTGGTAACACACTTGTATGTGGAGGTATCTATAATGCCCCTGATCCAGAACTACAAAAACCTGAAGGAATCGAAGACTCTGTTGATTTGTTCATTAAACAAACATGGGAAGCTGGAGACAAACTGGGTAACAAAGAATTGGTAACCGTATTGTGCAGCAATGCGTATGATGGACTCAAATGGATCGAAAGTCTCGGTGTTGAGTTTAAAGATAAAATCACCATGGGTGCAGGCTCTTTATATCAACGTACACATAATGCTGTAAAACCTCTGGGTTCTGGATTTATTGATGCTTATAAACAAGCATTGACAAAACAAAACAATGTAGAAATTCTTATGGATACCGATGCCAAAGACTTAATCACTAAAGATGGCAAGGTTGTTGGAGTCATTGCAAAAGGTGCTACAGGTAATACCGTTACTCTACATGCAAATAAAGCTGTTATTCTCGCAACTGGAGGTTTTGCAGGTAATGTAGAGCTTCGTCAAAAATACAATACTTCTGGTAAATGGGCAGATCTTGGTCCTAATGTACAAACAACAAATACAAAAGGCGTAACTGGTGATGGTATTTTTATGGCACAACGCGTTAATGCAAATGTCATCGACATGGATCAAATTCAGCTTTTGCACATGGGCAATCCAAAATCGGGTGCCATTTCTGGTATTTGTGAACCATTACAAACTGCAGGTGTTCTGTTCATCAATCAAGAAGGCAAACGATTTGTACGCGAAGACGGCCGCCGCGACGACATGTGTGCTGCCATCCTCAGCCAAACTAACGGTAAAATGTACGTTATCGAAAGTGGCGATGCAATTCCAGACTATAAGACAGCAACAACACTGGACGGATCTCCTTTAACACAATGGATTGATTCAGGTGATATCTTTATGGGAGAAACCATTGAAGATTTAGCTAAACAAATTAATGTGCCCGCGGATACACTCAAAAAGACAATCGACACCTACAATGCCTCTGTGGATGCACAAAAAGATTTAGACGGCTATGGTCGCCAGCTCTTAAAAGTTAAGTTTACAAAAGGACCATGGTATGCAAATCCACGTGTACCTTCAGCACATCACACGATGGGTGGTGTCCAAATCGATACAACCTGTCACGTCATTGACACCAACGGAAAACGGATTCCCGGCCTATTTGCAGCTGGTGAAGTTACCGGTGGTATTCATGGCGCAAATCGTGTTGGCGGCAATGCAGTAGTCGATACTGTAGTATTTGGACGTATTGCAGGCGAACAAGCAGCAAAAAATACTTTATAAATCTATTACTGTACTTTCCAGCACCGGACCATATGATCCGGTGCTACATTTCGACAATCAGGACACTGAGTCTTGCATCTTTCATCAGAGTATTTGCATCGGTGGGCAAATGGACAACAGTGCTCCTGACTTAATGTTGACATCACTTCTACAGAGCTTGTCGTATGCTTACCTTTAGCACCATCAAAGAGCAATTGTGTATAAGGATGTAAAGCCTCTTTGTGCAACGAAATTGCAGGAGCCTCTTCTACAAGCATACCGCGATACATAACGCCAATGCGATCACAAAACCATGAAGATACTTTAAGATCATGAGCAATAAACAAAAAGCTGATATTCTTAGAGCGCCTAATATCCTGCAAAAGATTAAGGATTTGCCCCTGAATCGATACATCCAATGCAGAGACAACTTCATCACAAATCAAAAAGTCTGGCTCCATAATCAAACCACGAGCAATCGAGATACGTTGACGTTGACCACCAGAAAATTCTGATGGATGTCTATCCAAATCAGATGCAGATAACCCAACTTCTTCAATAATACGAACAGCCTTTTGCCGAGCATCTTCTTTCCCAGTCCATAAAGAAGAATATCGCAAGGCCTCAGTCATTAAAGCGTAGACACTCATACGAGGATTAAGAGAGCGGGCAGGATCTTGAAAGATATATTTTACCTTTTCACGATAGGAACGTGTTTGCTTTTTATCTAGGGCAAATACATCATATTCACAAGTTTCTGTATTAACAAGAGGCTGTCCGCTCTTTCTTCGGCTCACAGTCTCCTTTTTGGAATAAGGCAAAATGCCCGAGTAGCGTATCGTACCACTTGTCGGTGTATACATACTTACCAACATGCGAGCAGTTGTCGATTTTCCACATCCAGACTCCCCTACAAGTCCATAAATCATTCCTTTATCGATTGTAAGCGAGACATCATTTACAGCATATACAATTTGTTTATTACGTGCAAAAAATCCAGCTTCAAGATTAAACGCTTTATAGAGATGCTCAGTTTTTATAATCGCTTCACCCATTACATTCCATCCTTGTCAGTAGCAGCTTGCTGTGAATTATACTCCGCCATTTTATAGCAGGTACAATCTGCATTGATACAGCTTTCTTGTTTAAAGGAACAACGAGGTGCAAACGGACAACCAGGCTCTGGGGTAGACGGATCGGTAACCTTACCCGGTATCGAAGCTAATGTACTGGTCGTATAATGTGTACCAAATCGTGGAGAAGAAGCAAGCAATGCCTGCGTATAAGGATGTTTTGGATGCTCAATGATATCGCTTGTTTTCCCCTGCTCCATTATCTTACCACCATACATGACAATGATTCTGTCAGATATGTGACTGACAAGATCAATATTATGGCTGATAAAAATGATGGATAGACCTCTGTTTTTCTGTAATGCAACCAATAAACTGACTATTTGTGTCTGAATAGTGACATCAAGTGCAGTCGTAGGTTCATCTGCAATTAAAAGATCACACCCCTGGGCAAGTGCAAGCGCTATACCAATACGTTGTAATTGCCCTCCAGAAAACTGGTGCGGGTAATTAATCAGTCGACCACGAGGATCAGGAATACCTACTTCTGTAAGCAAATCCACAGCACGATCATACGCTTCTTTTTTTGACATATGCGGATCATGATTGCGGAACGTCTCTAAAAAAGCGCCACCAATAGTCTGCAACGGATCAAATGAACGTCCAGGTTCCTGTAGTATCAATCCAATACGATTACCACGATACAGACGAAGTTCCTTCTTAGATAACCCTGTCAAGTCCATACCGTCAAAAAAGATATGCCCTTGTACATATGCATTTTCTGGTAATAAGCCAGGAATAGCTGACGTTGTTACCGATTTACCACTGCCAGACTCTCCAACAATACCAAGTACTTCTCCCTTATTGAGATAAAACGAAACACCACGTACCGATTGTACTTCAAGATGGTGCGTACCTCTAAACACCCGGAATGTAACATGCAAATCCTGTACAGACAATAAATGGCATGTATCTGCAGCAAGTGGTTGTTTACGAGACACATCAAAACTAGCTGATGCTTTATAAATATCAGTAAAATGATGCAACTTCCATTTTTTAAATACAGAATGATACGGATCAAAGAAATCTCTCAGTGCATCACCTAAAAAATTAAAGGCTAATGTAACACAGAGCAAAAGCCACAATGGAACAAGCAGCCAAGGATAATTTCGTAAATTGCTTAAAGTAGAAATATCATGGTTAATAAGCGACCCCCAACTTACAGCTGGATCATCAATACCAAGATTGAGATATGACAATACGGTCTCACTCATGATAAATCCAGGAATGCTCAATGCAACACCGACAATAAGCAGGCTAGATATTTGCGGTATCATATGACAAAAAATAATTTTTAGAGATGGCACCCCTTCTAAGTCAGCATCCATAATAAATTCCTCGCGTTTGAGGGAATGCACAATACCACGAATCATACGTGCGGACCCAGGCCAACCAACCAGTGACAATATCAAGGTTATAATCATATACCCTGTTCCACTATCTAAAGAAGATGACATGAGCGAACGCAAAAACAATATCAGGTATACACTCGGAATAAGCATAAAAAATTCGGCAAAACGCATAATACTCCAGTCTACAGCCCCACTGTAGTAACCAGCGACACCTCCGAGCAAAATCGCCAGAAACATCGAAATTGCCGTAGCGACAAATCCTATCGTCAACGAAATGCGACTACCGTGTACAATACGGCTAAACAAATCCCGTCCTAAATGATCTGCACCTATTAAAAACACAGGATATTGCTCACCAGTATGCTGATCAACTTCGGTTCCAAACAAATGGATATCACAGGGAATGATGCCCAATAATGTATATGAGTACCCATGCACAAAAAAACGAAGTGGATGAGATAAGCCACGTACCTTTGCATAGTTCCATAACAGTGGATCAAGTACACGACACTCACGTACCACAAGACCTTGTACTGTCACCTCAATATTGGCAGGATGATAGGTTTCGCTCTTAAAACTGCGAGTAGCTTCATAGGGTGCAAAGAACTCAGCAAATATCATCATGATATACATCAGAACAATAACTACAACAGAAACAAATGCTATGGGACGAGTACGTAAAAAAAGAAAAAAGCGCTTCATATATTACACCTTCCCATAACGGATACGAGGATCAACAAATGCCAAGAGAATATCCGAAATCATCATTCCTGCAAGTACCAAAAATGAAAGAAACATATTATTAGCAAGTACAAGATTAATATCCTGTTGCAAAACCGCATCATACATCAACCGACCTATGCCCGGATACGCAAATACAATTTCCAAAATCAATGACCCGCCAAAAAGGCTGGCAAGCAGATTTGCACTACCAGTTATATATGGATTAAGCGTGTTACGGAACGCATGATTAAGATATACGCGACGTTCGCTGATTCCTCGAGCACGTAGAGCCATAATGTATGGCATACCAAGTTGATCCAACATCGTAGCTCGGATTTGTCGCATAGTACCACCTATTCCGCCTAAAAACGAAGCCAACAAAGGAAGGAATACATGATAGAGATAACTGAATACAAACTTAGGGGGATTATCTTTATAAACAAAATCTGGATAGGCAGTTACCGGAAATAATCCTGTAATTGAAGCCATCAATTGCAACAATATCAACAGCAGAATTCCCGGAAAAGCATGGAGAAACAGGGCAAAAAACGTTGTAGCAACATCTATACGAGTACCCGCCTTACTTGAAAAATAAACCCCCAATATAAATGACACAACAGTGATGGTTACCAAAGAAATAAGATTAAGAATAATCGAATTGATAAGACGCGTCCTTATCAAAAAAGTAACAGGCGCACGAGACAAGAGGCTTGTTCCCAAATCATGATACCGTATAATACGTTTTAACCACAGGAAATATTGTGTATAAAAAGGTTTATCTAATCCATATTCGGCACGTACAACCAAAAGCTGTTCATCCGTAAATACCTTGCTTGACTGCTCACCTCCTCCTGAGTGTTGTGCACCCGTCGATGCAGATTGGGACATAAACTGCTGTTGCACCATTTGATCAATGATGTCTCCCGGAGCAAGTTCCATTAGTCCAAAGAGAGCAAATCCAAATAAAAAAAGCATTATAAACATCGTACAGAGACGCCCTACTATAAACGAAAACAAAGGCATTCGTTTACGAAATAGCGTCCAAGGCAAGCGGATGGTATACCAGACACGAGTCAACTGCGTACCAATATTACGAATTACTTTCATACATTTTATCTATAAAAAAAATTACAAAAAAGTTACAATAATTTTGTCATATCTATACAAAAACGTCAATGAATAGCGATATCGATTAACTCAGTACGACACTCTATCACGTGAATACATACACATATAACCAGTTCAGCGTGTACATTCAAACTTGAATGTACTGTTCATTTAAGCTTGAATGTGATGTTCATTCAAACTTGAATGCACTATTCATTTAAGCTTGAATGAGATATTCATTCTAATTAGAATGATATCTGCTGACTAGAATATTTTACTTTATAGAATCGCAATAATAATACACAAAAATGGAACATGGTGCGATTCCTCTTCTTTCATAGCAACAGTATCTTGTGCTATACTCATGCATATGATTATTTCACCCAAGCAGTTTTTAATAATATGTCCACTTGTATTCTTAGCCGGTCTTATCGATGCAATCGCAGGAGGAGGTGGACTAATTTCACTCCCTGCCTATCTCATTGCAGGCTTGCCACCTCATGTAGCAATTGGGACAAATAAGTTTTCGTCTACATTTGGTACTATTACCACAACCCTTCGATTTGCCCTAAAAAAACTCATCGACATCAAACTAGCCATTCCCTCAGCAGTCTGTGCCCTTATTGGTTCTTTTTTGGGATCAAACCTATCTCTGTTTGTAGATGAAAAAATCCTCAAAATCATTCTTTATGCCATCTTACCGGTAACAGCCTTTCTTGTCCTCAACAAGCACCTTTTTAAAGACAATAATCCTGAAGAATTTATTATTGACACTAAGACAAAAGTGTATTGTGCGCTCATCGCATTTACTATCGGCATGTATGATGGATTTTTTGGACCAGGAACAGGGACATTCCTTATTATAGCTTATACAATCGTAGCAAAAATGCCCGTACTAAAAGCAAACGGACTGACAAAAACAGTTAACGCTACCACCAATGTAACGTCATTAATTGTATTTTTGATTCATGGACAGGTATTGCTACCTATTGCTCTTGCCGCAGCTGCAAGCAATATCGCTGGTAATCTCATAGGGTCTTCACTTGCATTGCATCAAGGCAGCAAGCTTGTCAAACCAGTAATTCTTTTTGTACTTTTTTTACTGCTCCTAAAAATACTCGGACTATATTAAATCTAATAGTAAAAAAAGACCTGCACTTTACATAAAGGCAGGTCTTTTTTCCTATACTACACTTTATACTTGGAACTGATCAATCTGATTACCAATGGCATCTATTGAATGACGCAAACGGCTTGATACATCATTAAGGACAGATCCGGTTTCATTTATTTTTTTAGCACCAATACTCATTTCGTTCATGCTTGTCTGTATTTCAGTAGTGGCATACTGCAAATTCTTGACTTCTTCAAGAATCGCTTGATTACCAGCACTCATTTCTTCTGAAGCTGAACGAACTTCAACCGTACTGTCATTCATAGAATGAAGCGCATTACTTATCTGCTGTGAACCTTCATTTTGTTCCAGCATGGCAGACTTAATCTGACGTACCAATTCATCAGTTTCTTCTATCTTATTTGACACCGATGAAAAAGCCTGGCTTGACTCTGCTGATGCAGAAACCACTTGTGTGATAGATTCTTTTATCTTGTTAAGCTGGTCACCTATCGTTTTTGATTGAGCAGTAGAGGTTTCTGACAGCTTACGAATTTCATCTGCAACAACACTAAATCCCTTACCTGACTCACCAGCGTGAGCAGCCTCGATAGCAGCATTCATAGCAAGCAAATTTGTCTGGCTAGCTATATTGGCAATAGCTTGGTTAGCTTCCTGCAGCATTTGAGACTGACTTTCAATCTGCTCTATACGCTCATTCACATCCATTTGCTTTGCAATACCGTTCTTTGCAGTATTCTCAAGCTCTTCAAATGACGCAGCCATTTTTTCAACCGAGCCGTTTACCGAACGAATATTGCCAATCATCTCCTCTACCGCAGCAGATGCTTGTGAAACTCCCGAAGACTGATTTTCAATCATACGCTCAAGTGAAGTTATATTAGAAGCAATCTCGTTTACAGCTCCTGCTGTCTGCTGAACACTGTCAGACTGATGGTTAATCTGGGTATGCATACTTTCAATATTGGCAAGGATCTGTGTAATAGATCCAGCTGTATCTTCTGCACTATGTTCCAGCTCCTCTCCAGCTGAATTCAAATCATTTTTTGACTGTTTAACATCTTTAATGATTGTCTGTAGTTTTTCAGAAAACTTATTAAAACCAGAAACCATACTACCAATTTCATCTTGCGATGTAACGGCAATACGCTTAGTCAAATCAGCATTTCCACTGGCAATACCATTAACAGCCTTATCAACAATAACAATTGGTTTAACAATGGTACGTGCAATAACAATACCAATAATCATAGCAATGACAAGTGCTACACATGCCAGTACAACGATGACAAGTATATTATGAACAATTATGGTAAATAACTCAGACTGTGGACCAACCGTAACAAACATCCAACCTGACTCATCCGAAATAATACGACCTGCAAAATACAGCCCTTTACCAGCCTTATCAGTAAAGAATACTTCTTTTGCATTAATATTACCCGCAAACTTTTCCATACCATATTCGGTAAAGAAATTAGTATTCATCAATTTAGTATCATCAGGGTTTGTGACGTAGTTGCCATTTTTATCAAGCAAATAAGAAATACCACTTTTACTGATACGGATCGGTGCAACAATGTCATTTAAATCGCCAAGCTGCATATCGACAGCAAGGACACCAGCAAAAGAACCATTTTTTGTTATGCCAGTTGCTAAAGCAGCAACCATTGCTTTGGTTACACTATCAAGATACGGATCCGAAATAGCATAGGTACTGGCACTTTTACCAGCTTTATACCATGCACGAGTTGTCTGGTCATAATCTGCGGGAGGTTGCCAACGGTCATTAGCATAAAAAAAACCACCATCTTTATATGGCAAGGCACTTGCAAAATACAGCTCGGAAAACAAGCTTTCACCTTTTAGCAATTCCTCAAAGTAATGTTCAATTTGATATTGATCGATATCATGTGTCTTAAGATAAAAAGCAACATCATTTATCATTGTTATAGGTCGTTGCAAAAAGAGCTTAATTGACTCACAGGCCTGTGTAATTTTTGTTTCAGAAGAGTCGACAGTTGACTCCACCTGCGTATGATATTGTATCGTGATAACAGGAACTGAAATCAATAAAATAGAAAATACAACAATAAGTGTGGTACTCAATATAAGCTTCAAATTAATGCTTATTTTCATTAGCGTTTATACTCCTCAATAAAATTTAATGTTGTTCAATAAAGAAAGTATAAATCAATATTAAAAATAAGTCCAATTAAAATTCTAATTTATATCTTAAATATTTTAATTTATGAATAATAATCCTTAAAAAACTCTTGATCGTCGCATAAAAGGGAAGAGTAAAATCTTTTATTTGCTATGCGACGAATTTGCTACAACTTCGTTACTGCTTTTGCTTTTTTTACATGCCGTAAATGAAACAATAATACCTAATCCATACAACACCAGCATCGGAAAACCTAACATCAGCTGCGACAACACATCAGGCGGAGTAAGGACAGCAGCTGCAGTAAAAATAATAAGAACAACATACTTAAACTTACTAATAAGCATTTTCGGATTTGTCAGACCAAGACGTGTTGTTACATATAAAACCACCGGCAGATCAAATGAAAAACCAAATGGTAAAATAAACGAAAGCAAAAAACTAAGATACCGATCAATCGAAATCATCGGCTCGGCTATACCGACACCAGCAACAATAAAAAAGTTGATTGCCAAGCCATAGATACAGAGGTAGCAAAATGCGACCCCACAAAGAAAGAGCAGTACAGATAACAAAAATATAATTCTTACTGCACGTATTTCATTTCTATATAACGCAGGACGGATAAAGTTCCAAAACTGCCATATCACTACAGGGCTTGCTACGATGATACCAGCAACAAATGAAATTTTAAGCTGGGTCATCATAGCTTCCGATACCGCAGTATAAATAATCTTTATACCTCGCCGTGTAATGGGAAGTGTTACCAGTTGTAAAAGTTGAGAACTGCAAAAATAAAAAACAATAACAAATGCCGCAACAACACTAATGGCACTTACAAACACTACTTTTCGCAATGCAAGAAAGTGTTCGAGCAAGGTACCTTGGGAATCAGAACTTGAAGCCATACAAAAAAAGCCTAGTCTTTAGAGACTGCTTCACTTCCTTCTGTTTCTGGCTTTTTATCGTCAGCATCATCTTTGAGTGACTTCTTAAAATCATGGATACTCTGCCCCAAAGCCTTACCTACACCAGCGACCTTGCCACCACCAAATATAACTAATGCCAAAATGATAATAAGTACAATTTCAGATGTTCCCAATCTCATAACGTATCCTCCGTAGACTGGGTAATATCTTCTCCCAGTGCCATAATTTCTTTTTCTGCAGACTTCAATGGTTCTGTCGCAGTTGTTTTTACTTCATCAATTTCTTTTATCATATCATCCCAACCTGACTCCGCCTTAAGTTCCGCCATCAGAGCACGCAGCTTTCGCATAAGGCGTACCACAGTCTTTGCAACTTTAGGCAAATCTTGAGGTCCAACGATGATAAATGCGATAAAAAAAAGTATAATAAGCTCAGAAAGCCCGATATTAAACATATCCTGTTCCTGACAATGTAAAATAGAGGGAACTGCAAAGCAGACTCTGCCATACAGTTCCCCGTTAGTAAAATTCTATTAGTATTTTATCATATCTGTAAAAGAATCAGCAATGTATTAGCCACGAATTTCTTTTACAGCATTAGTTGCTGCTATATAGCCAGAATCGATACACAAACCATAGCAATATCCAGGAATGTCATAATATGGAGAGTAATACAAACTTCCTGCATCAGTACCAGCTACATACAGCCCCCTTACGATTTCATTGCTGCTGTTCAATGCACGACAGCAATCATCGATACGAATACCACCAAATGTGCTCCATGCACTTGGCTCATTCTGTACTACATAGAATGGCCCCTGACTTACTGGTGACAAATACCATGGGTTGGTACCAAACTGTTCATCCTTACCATTAGCACAGTAACCATTATACTGTTTAACTGTCTCAGCCAGGTCAGTAAGACCAAAGTGTTTAGCCAAATCTTCGATAGTATCAGCCTTGTAACACCAACCTTCTTTGATACCTTCTTCAATATCAGCTGGTAAGTCTTTTAGGATACGGCCTTTAAAGTAGTTACCGATAAACCAGTTTTTACTGTTAGCACCTTTAGCAGTCGTATACTCGTACAAACCTTTTGTTGCCATTGTATCGACATATGCCTGATCAACAACAGCATACCATGGTGCATTGCGAAGAATCTGTTCACTACCATAAGACATTGGATAGTCACAGAGCAAACCTTCATTGATAAAGCGTTTACCTTCAGCATCAACAAGCAGACAGCCATACAGACCAAACTTAAATGCCAAGTTCTGATCATATTTATCCTGTTTTGCAGGTCTGGTAGCCTTGCTGTTGGTTCCACCATATTCACATGGACAATAACCAAATGTCTTATCAAGACCAGCTCCAATATCAATAGCCATATTGATACCATCACCTGTACACAGAGAAGCACCACCAGAAGCTGCATTCAACTTGCGGGTACCTAAGAATCGTTCCTGCATATCGCGGTTACCAAGATAACCACCACTGGTCATAATGACAGCCTTTGCATTTACAGTAATCTTTGTTCCATCACTGCGTTCTGCAGTTACGCCAGTAATCTTGTTGTTTGAATCTCTAAGAATCTTTTTTGCAGCAGTGTTAAACAATACTTTTACGCCGGCAGCATCAAGAGCCTTATTCCAAAGAGCTACACGTTCGTCCATGTCATTCAAAATGAGGTGGAACCCACCCTTCTGACCGATAAATGGAGTTTCAAAACGGAAGTTTACTTCCTTAAATTTGTAACCAACCTTTTCAAGTAATGCCACTGCATTCTTTGACTGTTCAAGACAGTTTCGCATCAATTTTGGATTAGGAGTCCAGTGGGTGTAGTTCATGACATGATAGAATGCGTCATCAACTTTAAGTGTTGTACCACCTTCTTTATTTTTAAGTACGTCAGTCTCTACAGCGAAAGGTCCAGATACCTTAATACCGTTTACAGATGCAACAGAACCACCCTTTTCGATAGCAATAACCTTTGCACCCTGTTCACCAGCATGGCAGGCAGCAACAAAACCTGCTGCACCAACACCAATAACAACGATATCTGCATCATATTTTTCGTCTGCACCAGGTTTCAATGCAACCTTGCGATTTAACCATGCCTCTGCATCACCACCAGCCTGACGAATACAATCAGCTACAGCTTCACGGATAGCACGAGAAGAATTAGTAGCACCGGCAATAGTATCAATACCACCAGCCTGACTCTCTATCAAAGCAGGAATGTACTTTTTTTCTACCTGTTCAAACAATACAGGGGTTTCTTTTTGTTCAATAACCTTTATGCTCTTGATAGCCGTCTCGGTAAATACAGTTTCAACAGTGATATAAGAGATATTACCATATGCTTTAGCACGGTATGTACCTGGCTTATACTGCTGTTTTGCACCACCAGCAGGTTCTTTGTCCTTGCAACCGATAAGTCCAGCAGCTGTAATTGCAGCAGCAGTGACCGCAGCTCCTTTGATAAAGTTTCGACGAGAAACTTCTTTTTTCATACTTTCCTCCAAAGTTTTTTATTACATTAAGTATAAACCGTGAAGTAAGTTTATGGTCAACTGTAATATATCAGGTTCACTTCAGAGTGTATTCGCTATTTCAAAAAGACAATAATCGTCTCAAAATCATTAGCTGCACTATCAAGATTAAAAAAACTCGGAAATAACAAAATATCGCCACGAAAATCCAACTTATTATTTTCCATATAATCAAACAGCTCTTGATATGAAGTACTTTTTTCACTATTAGGACGATTTATGCGACGAATATACTTAAGCACTCTTCCAGACTCTACCTTAAGAAGGTTACTCTTTTTACAAGGAAAAACAATTTCAGCATCTTTTTCAGAAATAAACATGCCATAACTCGGCTTCCAAAACTCGGAGTCCTTACGCAAATCAGCTGCATAAAGAATACGTACATAGCGGGTAAGCCCAAGGAATTCTGCCATACGCGAAACTTCGTCTTTACATTCTTCTGCAAGCAAAAAATTATCTTCATCTGAAACGCGCGCAATATATCCAGACTCAAAAGTATCAAATGAAAAAGTTGTATACTCACCCTGGAGCATGGCACGAGCCTGACGAAGCATCTTAAGCCTATAGCGTGTACGCACCAACTCAATCTCAAGACAACGCTCTTTTTCAACCATGCCATCAATAAACTCATCAGTCTGATAATTGGCATCCAGTAAGCTGACAGAATCTTGAATTGAAAACCCATAAGACAGTAACATTCTAAATGCATTAATACGAAATGCATCATGTTTTGTATACAAAAAATAACCGTTCGGTTGCTGTGCCGGAGTTATTACCCCATGTTTTTGATAAAACCGTACAGCTGATGGAGATAAGGCAACCATTGTAGAAAATTCTTTAATACTATAAAGATAGTCATCTGTTTTCATACATACAGTATAGCACTATTTTAGATACATATAAGAACTTTCAAGTCCATTAAGATTATCAAAATACACATTATTTTGATTCCAACGATTACGCACTGCAACAAAGCTCTTAGTACACACAAGGTAAATATATGGGCACTGCTCCAAAAACAAGGATTGAAGCTCATCCCAATAAGGCTTTGCCTGTACCGGATCGACCGTATGACATCCCTTCGTATACAGGTAGTCAATACGGGCTTCCCACTCCGTTGCAGGGGATGGTTGTGACGGATACCACATATGCATATTGCCGTTTGACAACCAGGTATTGCTCCCTTGAGAAGGAAACAATCCACTACCAGATAATGCAAGTATCCATGATTGCCAATCATATGTTTCTGTCAACATCTCAACCATACGTTGAAAGTCTATGACACGAGATGTAACCGTAATACCAACCTGAGCACACTCATCTGCAATAATTTGCACGATATCACTACTTGTGGTACTTCCCGCCTGATAGCAAAGATCAAATTCCACCTTTACTCCGTTACTGTCATACATAAAACCATCATCATGTCTTGTAAAACCACTCTCAGCCAACAGACGCAATGCCTGAGACACATTGTATCGATATTGCAAGACAATATCAGGATTATAAAAAGGATTTCCACGCGGAAACATCGTATACTTAGGCTCTGCAAGACTGCGATATACCTGGGAGATAATACGATCCCGATTTAAAAGACAACTCATAGCCTGACGGAATTTTGTATTACAAAACCACTGATAATAGGGAGCATCTTTATGTACTGGATTTTGATTAAATACCCAAAGCGGTGCAGACAAAGAACCTGCACTATTATATACCGTATAATCATTCCCCTGATTATCAACCAAATCATTTAAATCGGTCGGGCGAGGACTAAATACTTCTATTTTACCTTGCTTAAACAGCAAATATTTTGTATTAGGATCACCGACAATTTGCGCAATATACTCTTCACAATACGGCAGTGTCGTACCAGCACTATCCATTTCCCAATAGTAAGGATTTCGCTTAAATACCAGTCTCTGTCCAGGAGTATACTCCGTTAAATAATACTTGCCACACGATGGTATCGTACGAGGATCAACCGCGACCGTATATAAATCCTTGATTCCCTGTACCCCATTTTTTTCATATGCACGGCGATATACAAAAGATGGATAAATACTACGATTAGTCATCAAAATGGGTTCTGCAACTTCAAGCGGCAAATGTACTACAAACTTTTTATCAGAGATCTTTTCCATAGTGATACGAGCTACCGTACCGTCATCAAGCTCTACAAATTGTGCAGTATAACTGGAACTAGCACACTCTTCGTTACACTCGACATTTTCATACCAAAAAATAATATCATCGGAAGTAACAGGCACCTTACGATCACTTCCATAAAATGTCCAATACAAGTTATCCCGTAACGTAAACTCGACATCCATGGACCTATCTTCATGTGTCTTTATTTCAAAAAAGGCAGCATGAGGAACCCACTCACATTTTACTGGATCATAACTTGCCAAATAAGTATTCATCATTGAAACAAGACCGTAACTTGCACCATCACGCTCTGCAATCAAGGCATTAAAAGTCTTTGGATCAGCAGAGATAGTATCATAATACACACCGCCTACAACACCGGGGGTAAAGGATTGCCCTTCATACGGTTTTGAAACTGTTTTTGCCAAAATCTCAGATTTACCACGATTGCGATAATTTTCAATTTCTTCCAAAGTCATTTCTGGTACTTTTTGACCGCAGCCAGCTAAAAAGACGATATATATATTCGAAACAATTCCAACAAAAACTGATACGACTCTTTTTTTATTCATCGTTATACCTCTACAACGGCTTATAGGTTATCGCAATGCGTACATTTTCTTCATTACGGCTTATATCGATGTCCTGATACGAGACCGGAAAATAATGAGTACCTGTCAAAACAGTAGCAATAGTTACATTATCCTTAATATGATACTCCAGACAAGCAATACCAGAGATTCCATTTTGTACCGGATTTACTGGATCTTGTGCAGTCGAAGTATGTCCACCATGAATAAAGCAACAGCCAAGCTGCACAGTTACAGGAATTGCAATACGCCAATCAAGACCTCCCCCTACCGAAAAACCAGTCCAATAGTCACAGTTTTTGCCAGTCAAAACCTGATCCTGCTGTACCGAGTGATTAAGATACCAGTTGCAACCACCTTTTATGCACAATTCTTCTAGTATCCAAACTCCCATACCTGCTTTTATCACAGGAGGAATATCCCCTCTATTACCATCATAACTGAGTTTTATGGGCGTACTCACCTGAAGAGACAAGTGACCGATGATACCCATTTGTATCTGCACCCCCAGCGTACCACCGACTCCACAGGCAGTGTCTTCTATTTTTTCTTTCTCAGTATTGACAGTACGCCTGGCTTGCATCGCATCCAGTGCAAGACCAACAGACATTTTTTTAGACAGTTGCATTGCACCACCAAGACGCCCCCTTAGTGCCTCTGAAGTAAACGTAATATCCCGTAAAGAGCCTTGTAAACCTTCCTTATCATAGTCATAGGAATAACCAGAACCCGAAAGCGAAGTAAACAATGACCACGTATCGTGCGTATATACCAGCAATGTATCCGGCTGAAGATAGCGATGAGTGTCGCTACCATTTTGTATAAAACTAAAAGTGTTGCCAGATTGCACATATAAACCATCTATAAGAAGCGCTGTACCTGCAATGTTGACATTAGCAGCGTCAGGTCGCTTTTGTTCTGTATTACATACAGGATGTACATCAGCATAGTGCGCATATATCGTACTCCCCATAAGAAAAATACCGATGTTAAGCAACTTTGTTACTATTTTCATATACAAAACATCATACCATGTATACAGTACAAGGTCAAAATACGTTGAGCCATCTTTTTTAAGCTTTCATTATGACATTTTTCGTTAAAGTGTATTGCATAATAACACTGTTAATGCTATAGTTTTTCTAGAACCGGGGATTACGTATACCGGTTTTCTTATATTTAAAGGGGCGACTTGCACTTTCTGGTGTGACCGCTACCGCGGAGCTTTAGGAGTATATCATGAAGAAACTTGCAGGAGTTAAAACTGTAGCAGCAACAGCATTCACACTGTTGGCAGCAAGTACCTTTGCTGGTGGTATCGACAGCAAAACAAATTTAAGTACTGGCTATCATCGTAACCCAAGCCGTAACACTGAACACGAACGTCCAGAAGCAGCACTGTACAATATTGCAGGAACTGCACTTATGGAAAACGGCCTGTTTATCGAAATCGGTGATCAGTTTGTTTTTAAAAACTATTCAAATACATATACAGGTTCAGATGATGCTACAAACAGTGCCAGCTTAGCAGGCATGGTTGGCAAAAAATATACTGATGAAGAAAAGGTATTCTTTTATCCAGATGCAAACATCGTCTATAAAACTGGTGACTGGGCATTTTTTGGAGCTTTTGCCGTAGCTGGCGGTGGCGGTACATTAAACTATGACAATGGTGTTACCGCAACACAGGCTTTGATGGCTCAAACCTATAAAACAATTGCTACAAAATATCAGACAGCTGCCACACTGGCACAGAGCGCAGGACAAGCAGCCGCAGCACAGGTCGCTGGAGCAACCGCAACTGCAGCAGGGGCAGCAGCACAAAAAGCAGCAGCTGGTAATGATGACCACTCTTTGTCCGTATACTCTGTAACATATGGCGAGACTTTAGGAGCATCATATCACATCAACGACTATGTATCTGTCGCTGCTGGTATCCGTTTACTCCAAACTCAGCAAGATCTTACCCTTTCATCATCAAACGCAATCTGGATGGCAGCAAATAATGGTAAAGATGCTGGATACAATGCATTCGGTACAGGCGTCGGAGGTATTCTAGGTGTACATGTCGTACCTGTCGAAAATCTCGATGTCGCCATTCAGTACAAGACCATTACCAAAATGAATGTAAAATTTAAATCTATGAAAGGTAACCTTACAACCAGTATGCTTAGTGGTGCTACAGAAGGTGACAGCTACTATAATGACATGCCAGCTGAGTTAAACCTCGGTGTTGGCTATCGTGTTATCGATCCATTGTACGTCAACTTAAGTTTTAACTACTACTTTAACAAGCAGGCAAGCATCAGCAATGCATTGAACAAAGATGCAAAAATGGACTATGACAACTCATGGGAAGTTGGTGGCGGTGTTGACTACACTATCAACGAACGATGGTTGGCAAGTACTGGTATCATGTACAGCAAGCAGGGAAGCACTAGCAGTGCAAACAATCTGTTTGCTCCAGTTCTTGACTGTGTAAACTTTGGTCTTGGTGGTGAGTTTAAGGCAACTGACTGGCTTACTGTAACCGCCGGTGGTGTATACGCCAAATACTTTGAACGCTCATACACATCAAGTGGCTTAAACATGGATCTCAACAAGAGCGTATTCCTTTGCAGCCTTGGTCTGACATTCAAACCTCTGTAATATAAACAGTTTCATTCATAAAACCCTTGGTTAACCGCGCGTGAGCCAAGGGCTTTTTTTTATAAGTTTGTACATACTATATTTCTATCGCTTCTGATGGAGCCTACAACAGTCACATGGTATGTGATCTGTGCTCACTACTCTATTCTTCAAAACAGCAACAAAATAGTGCTCCAAAATGAGCCCTTACTACTGGATAAACACTCGTTCTCCCTGTATAGTAATATGGCTAAAAAAGGCAACCATCTTTCAAAAAAGGAATTATTATATGGAAAAAAAATACACAGATTATGATGCTGTCATCATCGGAGCAGGACCTGGAGGCATCTATGCCGCCTACAGACTTGCAGAGCAAACTCCTAAAAACAAACATCTCAAAATTGCCATTATTGATAAAGGTAAAAAACTTATAGACCGCCACTGTCCTTCAAAAGAAAAAAATATAAAATGTATCAATTGCAAAATTTGTGCCATCATGGAAGGTTTTGGTGGCTGCGGTGCAGTCAGTGATTTTAAATTCCCCATAACCAATGATTTTGGTGGAACTCTTTGGGAAAAAGTCGGTAAACCTAAAGCCTTAGAACTGATGTACTATGTAGATCACATCAATAAAGACATTCTTGAAAAAAAGGGAATCACCATCCCTACACTCTTTTCGTCTCGTAAATCAAAATTCAGAAAGCTCTGTACTCAAAATAACTTACATCTACTCGATGCAGAAATCAGACATCTTGGTACTGATCTCGGACAAATTGTCATGCAGGAGCTCTATGATATCTTATGCAAGGCAGATGTCGACTTTTATTTTGAAACTCGCGTCACAAGCATCGAGTACACCCCTACTCCAGCAGGTGACAATACCTACATCATCCACTCGGATAACGCCACATGGCAAGCACATAATGTCATCATATCCGCAGGACGCTCAGGCTCTAAGTGGTTGGGGCAAGTATGCAAGGAGCTCAACATTAGCACTATATCAAACCGCGTTGATATAGGAGTCCGTGTCGAGTTGCCCGAAGAAATATTCAGCCACATTACCGACGAGCTGTATGAATCCAAAATCGTTTATAAGACAAAGACATATGAAGATAACGTACGTACCTTCTGTATGAATCCTCGTGGAGCTGTCGTAACAGAAAATGTTGACGGCTATATTACCGTAAACGGACACAGCTACGAAGACGAGCGCCTTAAAACTAATAATACCAATTTTGCACTGCTTTGCAGCAAACATTTTACACAGCCATTTAATAACTCAAATGAGTATGGTGAGTCTATCGTAAGACTTTCCAACATGTTGGGAGGTGGCGTTATTGTACAACGTTTTGGTGATTTAATCCGTGGCAAGCGTTCCACTTCAGCAAGAATCGAAGACTCGACCGTAACACCAACACTTCAGGCAGAACCCGGAGATTTAAGTCTTGTTCTGCCAAAGCGTATTCTCGATAATATCATTGAGATGTTATATGCTCTAGATAAAATAGCACCAGGTACTGCCAATGACGATACTTTGCTCTATGGAGTTGAAGTCAAGTTTTATAATATGGAAGTTGATGTTACCGAAAATCTTGAGGCAAAAGCATACCCAGGACTCTTTATTATAGGAGATGGATCTGGACATACCCATTCCTTAAGTCAAAGTGCCGCCTCTGGAGTTCATGTTGCTGATGTAATACTTCAAAGATAGACTTGTACTCCATACCTCAGTCCTGAAAAGCTCCATTCCAGTCCACTGATTTTATGGACTAAGGGGAGCTTTTTTGATATAGTCTAATGATATATTAAAGCGATGTTTCAAAAGACAGCTAAAAAGTTTTGAAACTTGCTCAAGCTACAGGAGCTATGAATGACCAAGTATATCTTCATCACTGGCGGTGTCGTATCAGGGCTCGGCAAAGGTATTGCCGCAGCATCACTCGGATTAATTCTTAAAAGCAGAGGCCTTAAGGTCGTCAACCAAAAATTTGATCCGTACCTGAATATCGACCCAGGTACCATGAATCCCTATCAACACGGGGAAGTGTTTGTTACCGATGATGGAGCAGAGACAGATCTTGATCTTGGTCATTATGAGCGCTTTACTGATGCAACGCTTTCGCAGAGTTCAAATACTACCGCAGGTCGTGTATATCTTGCTGTTCTCAACAAAGAACGCGAGGGTGGCTTCCACGGTGGTACCGTACAGGTCATTCCTAATATTACTGAAGAAATTTTACGTCGTATGCTTATCTCTACCACAGAGACTAATGCAGATGTCATTATTACCGAAATCGGTGGAACTGTCGGTGATATTGAGTCACTGCCTTTCATGGAAGCAATACGCCAGATAAAGTATCAAGTTGGAGAAGAAAACTGCTGTTATATTCATCTGACACTGGTACCTCACATGCACAAGCAAGATGAAATTAAAACAAAGCCAACACAACATAGTGTCAAAGAGTTGCAAGCTTTGGGCATCAAGCCAGATATCGTCATGCTCCGTACCGAAAAACCAATCGACGACAATATAAGAGAGCGACTTGCCTCATTCTGCAATGTTAATACAAACTGCGTCATTCAAAACCTCAATGCACGCTCCATATATGAAGTTCCTCTCCAGATGGAAAAAGAAGGCTTAGGTAAAGCGGTTTGTACCGTCCTTGGTATTAAAAATACTACCACCCATCTTGAAGATTGGAAAAAGATGGTAGATCGTTTTAATACTCCAAAGCAGCATGTAACAATTGCTCTTGTAGGTAAATATATTGAGCTCCATGATGCATACCTATCTGTTGTAGAGTCACTTACTCATGGCGGTATTCACAATCAGGCAGAAGTTACGATTGACTGGGTTGATGCAGAAACACTCAGTGATGATGCAGAGACCGAAAAGAGACTTTCTGGGGCTGATGGTATCATTGTTCCTGGTGGTTTTGGAGACCGAGGTATCGAAGGCATGATTCGTGCTGCAAAATATGCACGTACTCATGCCGTACCATATTTTGGTATTTGTCTGGGTATGCAGATTCTTGTTATCGAATATGCACGCAATGTACTCGGTCTTGCAAATGCAAACTCTACTGAAATGAACAAAGAAACACCGTATCCTGTCATTGACTTGATGCCAGACCAAAACGGAGTCATCCTTGGAGGAACTCTCCGTTTAGGAAAATATGAATGCAGTGTTACCAAAGGTACCCATACTGAACAAGCATACGGCAACACCACTATTTGGGAGCGTCACCGCCATCGCTATGAATTTAACAACAAGTATCGCGAAGAATTTAAAAACAAAGGGTTAATCATTGCAGGTATAAACCCAGAACGGGATCTCGTTGAAATTTGTGAAGTACCAGAACATGCATGGATGGTTGGTGTACAGTTCCATCCAGAATTCAAGAGTCGTCCAAATCGTGCACATCCATTGTTCAGAGATTTTATATCAGCAGCCTGTAAAAACAAAAAAGATAAGGAATCACACTAATGATACGTGAAAAAATTGTAGTCCTTGATTTTGGTAGTCAATACGCCCATCTCATTGCAAAACGTTTTCGTATGTTGGGATATTACTCAGAAATACTTCTACCATCAGCACCGTTGTCTTCTTTTGACCATGTAAAAGGTATTGTATTAAGCGGTGGCCCTAGCTCTGTCTATGAAGATAACATACCGGAGTTTAACGCAGCTATTCTTTCATTGGATATTCCAATGCTTGGGCTCTGCTATGGACACCAACTCATGGCAACCTCATACCAAGGAAAAGTACAAAAAGCTGAGACTGGAGAGTTTGGTTTTGCACAACTCGACAAAACCACTATCGACAGTCCATTGTTTAAAGGCATTTCGTTTCCGACACAGGTATGGATGAGCCATCAGGATTCCGTTGTAAAGGCAGGAGAGGGCTTTGAAGTCATCGGAAAAACAAAAGACTGTGCTTTTGCAGCCTTGCAAAACACCGAAAAAAAGCGTTACAGTCTTCAGTGTCACGTAGAAGTTAAAGATACCCCAGAGGGTAATACAATTCTTGAAAACTTTGCTCATATCTGCAATATGGAAAAGAATTGGGATCAAGATACGGTCTTAGATCTTATCCTTAAAGGTATACAAAAGGATGCAGGTGATAAAAACGTACTCTTATTCCTCAGTGGAGGTGTAGATAGTACCGTTGCATTTGCGCTTTTAAATAAAGCACTCGGGCAGGATCGTGTATTAGGCTTGCACATTGATAATGGTTTTATGCGCAAAAACGAAAGTAAAACTATTGCTGAGCACTATCACCAATTTGGGTTTAACAACTTTATCGTCGAAGATGCTTCTGAAAGTTTCTTACAGGCTGTATACCACCTTACCGATCCACAGAAAAAACGTATGGCCATCGGTGAAAACTTTATTACCATCCGTAATGAAGTTGTTGCAAAACAGCACCTGGATGAAAATAAATGGATGCTTGCGCAGGGTACACTCTATCCAGACATTATTGAAAGTGGTGGCACCAAAAACTCAAAGGTAATAAAAACTCATCACAACAGGGTTGCAGGGATCCAGAAGCTTATCGAAAAAGGGCTGATCATAGAGCCACTCAAAGATCTCTATAAAGATGAAGTACGCAAAATTGGCAAAAAACTTGGCTTACCAGACAGTCTTGTTATGCGTCATCCATTCCCAGGACCAGGATTATCAATAAATGTTCTTTGCTCAACAGGCATTGCTTCTGATACAGACAAAGATGAGTATAAAAAGGCACAGCAGGAATTGACCCAGATTGTTCTCGACAAGGATTTAGAAAGTCACCTCTTTGTAAAAGATGTACTACCGGTACGTTCTGTCGGTGTACAAGGTGATTTTAGAACCTATCGTTTCCCTGCAGTTCTTTCTTTTACACCTACAACTAAAGGCATGTATACTATACCAAGTGACTGGTCCAGCGTAGAAAAAGCTTCATCAACCATCACTAATAATAGTACCTATATAAATCGCACATTGATTCGGTTATACCAAAAAGAAAATGTAACGCTATCTTTGCAGGAAGGCTATTGTGACAAAGCCCGCCTCGATCAGTTGCGCGAAGCTGACAATATCGTACTGGCACAGCTACACAACTCTGGCTGGTATGATAAAATCTTTCAGCATTTAACCATCGATTTACCCTATGCAAGTGATAAAAATAATGTCACCTTTGTGCTACGTCCGGTTGTCAGTGAAGATGTTATGACTGCACGTTTTGCACAGTTGCCACAAGATTTGTTACAAACAATCGTACAACAGATTGCTTCACTTGATTTTGTCGATGCAGTCTATTTTGATGCAACAAACAAACCACCAGCAACATTCGGTTGGGAATAAATCTCGTTATTATCGTTTTCACAGGGCTTGTAAACTATACAAAACAGGCTGTCCAAGAAGTTTATACTTCATTACTGGACAGCCTTCTTTTTATTATTTTGACGTCATTGTATATACGCCATCCCATTTTACAGGTTTACCCTTTTCATCGAGTGGTAAGCCATTATCAATATATATCTTGCAACGCTCAAACATTTTACGTTCCGTAGAAATAAAGTTCTTATCCTGTTCCTCAAGACGATGATAGCAGTCATAGGCCTTTTTAAAGAAGGCTGCAGCTTTTCTAAAGTCTTCAACATCTTTAATTCCCTGAGGGTCTTCCCTGCCCCGCAAGTACCAGTCCATACCTTGATTAAAGAGTTCTGCCGACTCAATCTGAGCAGCAGTCATTTCCTTACGAAGACCGGCAATGCTATATATCTGGACTGGTTTTTCAACATTGATAACTTTTACACAATCAAGCTGACGGGCAACAAGTTCGCCAGCATGTACACCAGCATTAGCATCATTCCAAGTTGACTCAGATACCATAATCCATGAATCATACGCTTTATTGGTACCTTCAAGACGCGATGCCAAGTTAACATTATTACCCATAATTGTATAATTCAATTTTTTTTCGGTTCCCATATTTCCGACAACCATATCTCCCGTATTGAGGCCGACACGGGATTTAAGCAGAAATGGTGTTTTTGTACGAGGATTTATAGGAAGCTCCTGCACGTGTTCCTCATTATAACGGTCTTCTGCCTCTTTCATTCGAATAGCGGCAACACACGCATCATATGCGTTATCAGGATTATCGATAGGAGCACCAAAAAACGAAACAATCTCATCACCTACGTACTTATCAATTGTGCCATGATTGTCCATTATGGCATCACTTAATGCACCTAGATAACCGTTGAGTATCTCAACAAGCCGTACAGCTCCATGAGACTCACCTTCTTCCTGGTTTACACACTCAGTAAAACCAGAAAATGTCTTGACATCAGAAAACAACGCGGTAATACGTTTATTAACACCACCAAGACCAAGCAATGAAGGATTTTTTATAATTTCACCAACAACTTCTGGAGCAACGTAAGCATCAAAACCACGTCGCAAGGTGTTTTTATCTTTTTCGGTCATGATAAAGTTATAAGTAAACTCAGACAGATACGTTACCACTACAATAAACAGAGGTGTCGTCAAAGGTATGTAAATACGCTTTGTTACCATCAAAATCACAATAACTGCGGTAGGTATAAAAATATACATCAAGCCAAATAGGTTTTGTATAGCCTTTGATACGCTATTAAAGCGCAGCAAGGCAATAAAAATACACAAACAAGCAAAGAGTACCCCCCAATAGGTACTATACTCAGTAATAAAATCCTGTTGCAAAATAGTATTAGCAACATTACCATGAGTACCAAGGTTGGCATAGCCATTTACAAACGGGGTAACACCCATATCCGTACTACCGGTAGCACTATTACCCAAAAAACAGTAGGCACCAGCCAGTACATCATGCATAGCAGCAAAGTCTTCTTGATATATCGTATATTGCTCTGTCAAGGATTTATACACATCAGCTTCGCTTTCTGACTGCATGATAAAAGATTCTATAGCTTCAAAAAACTCTTTACGCGAACCAAAATAAGACTCGTAATCAGCTTCGGTTAATCCACCACCTATTGCAACACCGTCTCTGTCAAAGCCCTGACAACGACGCAACAATTCATTTAGATGTTGCTTAGTCTGAGCATAATAAGACAAAAGTTCTGTTGCCAGTACATAATTATCATCGCGTAAAGAAACAATATCTTCCAAGGCATTAATAATACCAGCTTCATCAAGATCCAAAAAATAAAAATTACAGACAGGAACATGCAAAAAACTATTTTCGTACGTTGCATGCTGCCAGTTTACAAACATACGCCCATGCGCATCCAAAGGTATTTCTATATCTTTTCGATTTTCGCTGCCAGGCAGCAAAGCATTATGTAACACCAACGAGTTTTTTTTACGTTCCATGCTTTCGACATCAAGCATTCGTACCGTTGGATTAAAGCCAAGCTGTCCCGTATATTTACCATCATGATAATTTAGCAACTCAACACGACGACGCGTACCATCAACATCAAGACCAACATTTGTAAAGCTTGCACCTTGTGCATATTTCATCAAGTCGTGTATGGCAGGAACAAATGCACGTATAGCATCTTTCTGCATAGCAGCTACATAATCATTGCCCTTATCTATTAAGCCTTGTGAATCCGAAACATTTCCCCACAGAAAGCGGTTGGTAGCATAATCGTCATCTGTTTCTGAAATCGGAATTTGCAAATCTCGCGTATTAATAGTCAGGTATGTATTACCAAAAAATTGAATTGCACGACCAAAGTCTTCATCAAGATTGCGGTTTATGCCATCAGCAATCGTTTGATACATGGTATATAACGTCGGATCAATAGTATTTGAAACGAGTAATTGAGCGGCTTGTTCCGCTTCAGATGGACCAATGTCTTTTGTGGCTATTGCACTTCCAAAATCCTGTACCGCCTGCGAAATAACAGCTTCGCCCTCACCAAACACATTATCCGTAACCTGTGCCATGTTTTCATCAACAGAGGCCGGAGATGGAGAAAGATACTCAACATCAAATGCAATATTGTATGCACCAAACTCTTTCAGTCGGATTAAAAAATTACCAATAATAGACCGTGGCCATGGCCATACACCAATTTCTTCTATGGAACGATCTTCGATATCAAGGAAAACAATGTGATCATCTGCAGCTACTTTCGGGGATAACCGGAGTAAGGTGTCAAAAAAACGACAATCGATTTTTTCAAATGCTCCCGTTGCCGAAATACCAATTCCTATAAGTGTAACACAAAGAAAAACAACAAAATGGATGTACTTAAAAAAGAAACTATTTTTTTTCATTTTACTTAACACTTTATTATATCATAGTGTATAATAAAAAACAGAAGAAAAATGAAAAAAATTATCTTAATTACTGTATTTTTAACATTTACCCGTTTTTTTGGATGTGCACAGTCAGCAGACGAAGTCACTAAACTTCTTAACACTGAAGAAGTAACCTACGGTCAAGCTTGTTACTTTTTAGCAACGTTGCATGGCCTTGTAGACGAAGATGCATCGTATGGACAGGCACTCGATTCTATAAAAGAACAAGGTTTGCTCAATTTTGATGTACCTAAATTTGATCCCATTCCTTTAAATCAAATTTCACACATTTGTGTAAAGCTATGGCGAATCAAAGGCAGTTTTTTTTACCTGATCTGCCCAACACCACGATATGCATTCCGGCTACTCAAAGCACATTCGGTATTATCACGAACCGCTGATCCTCTAAAAAAGGTCTCGGGACATGAGTTTTTAAACATACTCACCGATTGTATCGCTAAATATCCAACAGAAAACAGTGAGAATTAACGATGATGAATTTTTCCCACATAGTAAAAAAAACACTGATTGCAACCTTCACAGCCACTTTAGCACTTGCAGTACAAGCTCAAGATTTTGGAGCAACTCTTGATAATAATTCCAAAATCAAAAAACAGGAAAAGAGTAAGTATCTCCTCAATCAACAGAACACTGCATCTGTTTGGGCACTTCTTCCTGGTGATAATACAGGAAACAGTTACATGGCTTTACAAGGGTCTTTTAAATACAAGTATGACGATTTTGATGTTAAGCATTTAGGAGACAAAAAAGAAGAAACTCAAATTTTAGATGTAGATCTTTGGAAGTATAACTACATTGCAAAGTATGCACATGGTGTATCCAGCACAGTCTCACTTGGACGTTTTTCTATGGTAGACAGTACTGGTATCATCTTTTCACAAAACTGTGATGGTGGATTGGTAAAAATAGAGTCACCACGGGTACACTGTTCAGTATATGGTGGATATACCGGCTGGCAAAATGCACATAATGTCACCATCCTCAACAAGGCTGGTTCAAAATTCTCATACAGAAAAAACAGAACCTACGATTTAGCATCATCTTATGCCATCGGGGGGCTATCCCTCTCATTTCCCTATCTTCTATGCAATCAAACCATAGGACTTGAAGGATATGCCTTTATCGGTACCAACGGCAAAAATAGTGACAACACAGACTATAACCGTTATTATGGCACACTTATACTTAACGGACCTATAACCAAGGATCTTTTTTATCTGGCAACCTCAACACTTGGAACTGAAGATGCACCAGACTTAAATAATCTATCGCAGCTATACCTTACCTACTTTTTAAACTTTTATGATGCCACTCTAGAGGCTCATAGTATTTATGCATCAGGTGAAAATGGATCATTAAAACCCTTCAAAGGCTTTACCTCTAATACAGCTACCTATTCAAGTTTAGAGCCAGAGTATACAGGGTTGCTCAAATCGGGAATTTCTGTTTCAATTAAACCGACTCAAAAGCTGCTCCTCAGCGGAGGTTCTGATATCATCTTTATCTGTCCAAAAGACAAAACCGAGTATCATGGTACCCAGGCATACGGAAACCTTCTCTATCAGATATTCACCGATGTAAAAGTAAGTGGTTTTATTGCTCATTTCTGGGGAAAAGATCCTACTCCAGATGCTATACAAGCTACATTAAAAGCGACTATTTCATTCTAGTACAGGAGGTACTATTCATGAATCGTATAGTAAAAACACTGTTTGTTCTGACTTTTGGAACAGCTTGTTTATTACCTATGGCAGCAGAAGATGCTACCGTTACTTCTATCACAGGAAAAGTGCAAATTCACAATGGTACAGAGTGGGTTGCTTTACATACCGGTGACACAATCAGTAAAGGTGCTGTCATTTCAACTGGTTTCAAATCAGAAGCACAACTAAACATACAAGGATCAATTCTAACGCTTGGTCCACTGACTCGAACAACCATAGAACAGTTGACTTCAAATACTGCTAAAGATGAAACAAAGCTGTTTATTGATTGTGGTGTCATATCAGCTACCGTAAACAAAAAAGAAGGAAAACGCGTTGACTTTAAAGTCCGTTCTCCAGCTGCAACGGCATCTGTACGAGGTACTGACTTTACAATGACTGCCAGTGGCACCCTAATTACCCATGAGGGACTAGTAAGCAAGCTGCCTCCAGAATCTGGTACTGCACAAGTTGTAGAAAGTGACGAGCCAACAGCATTTATTCCTGCAGACGGGAAGTCCAAAGCTACAACTTCAACCAAAGAAATCAGTGGATCCTTTGGTATTCCCGTATTTGCCAATCAAGTCAGTACAACTGATAACCTGAGCGGTATATCTAGCACACCTCTCAAAGAAAAAGTACTGCAAACACAGGTTACGACCAGTACAACAGAAACGCTTGCACAGTCAGAATCAGTTACCAGCATTACAAGTGATTTGACCATACAAGCAATTGAGCCTACATCAGGTAACGGTGCTGAAGCAAAAGCTACCGCTACAATAACTCTATCTTTCTAAAAACACTATAGGAACAAGGTGCGTTACATACGATACCTTGTTCACTTAAAGGAAATTGCGCATGAAAAAAACCGTATATATTATCGGTCACAAAAATCCCGACACTGACTCTGCCGTATCAGCCGCAGCCTATGCAAAATTAAAGCAATTGCTAGGTTTTGACAATTATGTAGCAGCCCGTGCTGGTCATCTCTCACCACAATCAGAATATATTTTTTCTCGTTTTAAGGTAAACTTACCTGAATATATTCCAGATTTAATTCCCAAAACTGCTTATTACATGAAAGACAAATGTGATACAGTCAGCGAAAATGTATCCCTCTGGCAGGCAATAGGTGATATGGATACAAAAGATTACAAAGTACTTCCTATTGTAGACGAAAAGGGAACCTATTGTTCTTTATTGCATTACAATGCATTTGCAAAAGATGTTCTTAAAATTATGAATCCTGACCACAAGTCAGCAATAACAACAAGTGTTGATTTGGTAAAAACCACTTTAAATGCACAACCCATCATCGTCAAAAATGGCTCCACCCTCATGAAATGTGGTATTATTCTTGGAACCTCCCAGCTCACCACTTTTAAGGAACTTATGAATGCTCATAAAAGTGAAAACATGATTGTTATCACAGGTAACAGAGATGATATCCAAGAAGCTGCAATAGAAGGTGGTGCAAAACTTGTAGTCATTACGTCAGGATTTGTTCTCAAAAAGGAATTACGAGAAAAAGCAGAAAAAAAAGGCGTCTCCGTCCTTATCAGTCCGTATCCATCTGCTTCAACTGCAATGCTCATTCCATATGCAACTCCTGTATCAGCTATGGCTGATGCAACAGTAAAACCTATCCAGGCAGAAGATACAGTCACTCGAATCCGACCATTACTGCAGCAATCTGCCAGCCGCTCACTCCCTGTTGTAAACAAGGATAACAAAGTAATAGGATTAATTTCGGAAAGTGATTTATTAAGAGAACCAAATGTTGAAGTTATTTTGGTCGATCATAACGAAATAACACAAGCTGTCGAAGGACTTGAACATTATAAATTGCTCGAAGTTATCGATCATCACCGCTTAGGTAATCTGGCAACAAAGTATCCAATAACATTTATCAATAAACCCGTGGGTGCAACCGCAACACTTATTACAAATCTTTATCGAGAGCATAAAGTCTCCATTCCTATTAATATTGCAAGCATTCTTCTTTGTGGAATTCTTGCTGATACACTGATACTACAATCAACAACTACAACAGATATCGATAGAGAAACTGCAGAGTATCTTTCAAACATCACTAACCTAGATATTCAAAAACTAGGAGAAGACCTCATAACAGCAGGAAGCCGTATCGGTGGTCGTAGTGCAAGTGAAGTAATTCATCAGGATATGAAAGAATACTCACAACAAAAAGAAAGTTATACGGTTAGCCAGATCGAAGTTGATACCCCAGATGAAATTCTCAAACGCAAAAAAGAGTTTATGGATGAACTTGAAATTGAGCGTAGAAGTCGAAAAGCATTATTCTGTGCACTTCTGGTCACTGATATTACTTCGCTCAGTAGTATACTTCTTTTTGAAGGAGATGAACATTTTATCCCCTATCTTACATTCCCAAAAAAAGAAGAAAATGTCTATTATCTCAAAGATGTCGTATCCCGCAAAAAGCAGCTCATTCCATTACTTTCAGAATTAGTTGATCATTACGCACAATAGTAATTCTAAAACCTGTTCGGTAACCTCTGTTCTTGGGCAGGTTCAACTAGACAATAGAAGTTTAAAACAAAAAAACGGAACCCCTTCCTCTGGTTCCGTTTTTTTTAGCGCAACAACAAAAGCTATTGCTTTATTAAGTTAAAAGCCATCCGAAGTTGGGAAAAAATTTCAAAACAACTATCGGTCTGGACTTTTAGCACGGATAAAAACGATCCGTAACGTCTAAAACAGTTCACAAGCATTACCAACACCTAGGTGCTCTATGACTAAAAAGATGTAAACACACCATATCTGAACTGTATTCTTATATGTTATCACACTTTACCATGTTGTCAAGAAAAAAAATATCATTTTATTTATTTTCCCTAAGTAAAGAGTATCATGTCTAAGATCATGAGATAGTCACTTGTCAACAAAATTATTTAACTGTAGACTTAATGTATGAATATGTTGAAAAATACTGATTTTGATCCAAAAAATCTACCCATCGAGTTTTGTCGTTTTTATCAAGGAACTCCTGATACAGTCCGTGTATTTGCATCTCCCGGACGTATCAATATCATCGGAGAACATATTGACTATAATGGTGGCAAAGTCTTTCCTGCCGCTATAGATAAATATCTATATGTTGCCATCAGAAAACGAAATGATACAACCATCACCTACAATGATTTAAAGTTCCCTGGCAATTTTACATTTGATATACAAGACACATTTACTTACCGCAAAGAAAATGATTATGCCAATTACCTCAATGGCATTCTCTCTATATTAAAACAGCGAGGATTTACTTTTCCTTGTGGTTTTGATGTTTTGATTGTCAGTAATGTTCCCCCAGCAGGAGGAATTTCTTCTTCATCTGCACTAGAGTGTGGTTTTGCCTATGCACTTTCAGAAGTATTTGGCTTTAACATTAGCAGAAAAGACATTGCATTGATTGGTCAACAAAGCGAACATGATTTTATGAATGTCAATTGTGGCATTATGGATCAGTTTATCATTTCAACAGCAAAACAAAATACAGCAGAAGTACTGGATTGTGCTACACTCGATTATGAGTATGTACCTCTCGACTTAGGCGATTACAGATTTGTAGTAATGAATACAAAAAAGAAAAGGCAGCTTGCCGATTCAAAATATAATGAGAGACGCTCTCAGTGTGAGACAGCTCTCGCTCAGTTGCAAAAAGCAGCAATTACCTTACCACCTTCTGGTACACATAGCATTACCAATACAAAAGATCTGCCTGATCTTTGTACTTTGACATCAGAACAATTTGATGTTTGTAAAACAGCTTTGACAGATCCCGTTATACAAGCAAGAGCACAACATTGTGTCACTGAAAATGCACGAGTACTTAAAGCTGTCAGTGCATTAAAAAATGGTGATTTACAAACACTAGGACAACTTTTAAAAGCTTCACATGATTCACTAAAAAATGAGTATGAAGTAACCGGTATTGAACTAGATACGCTGGTAGAAAACGCAATTAAGCAATCAGGTTGCATCGGAGCCCGCATGACTGGAGCAGGTTTCGGAGGATGCGCAATCGCTATTGTCCATAACGATGCAATCGACAGCTTTATTGACAGTGTACAACAAAACTATACCAAAACGATAGGACATGATGCAGGATTTTTTGTTTGTAAACCTGGAGATGGAGTAAAAGAGGTTTTCTCATACTCTGTTAAAGAGTGATTAACAAGAAAGAAGATTTTTCCTAATTGTCAGAGTATTCTTTCCGTTGTTGAAAGAATACTCTACTGAGTTCATAAACTTTTTTGTCAGATATATACCCAAGCCACCGATAGCTCTTTCATCAGCAGAAAGGGTTATATCAGGATCCTTTTTAGCTAACGGATCAAAAGGAACACCACTA
>JAILIC010000120.1 GCA_024695475.1 Treponema sp. | reverse complement strand
TACAGATGACACTATTGATGGTATAACAGCACCATGGTATTTAATCATGGTTGAGGGGCCGGCATGGCCAGATGCACAAACAGAAATGGTCTGGATTTTTGGCGGCTATGTCACCGTGCTGGAGTAACATTATGAAGAAATTATTTTTTATCCTAACTTTAATACTGTTTGCGTCTACTTGTTTTTGTTATTCGGAAGAACTTGCTAATTTTCTGGATATAGGACAGCCTGAGCAGCGCTTTGCATTTGCAGAAGAAATTACTGAAGAATATATGGATTTCATTTATAATAAGGGAACTTTAGGCGAAGACTATGAGGCATATAAAAAAGCAAAAGAGTTTTATGACTTAGCTGAAGCAGAATTTGACAAAGGTGACTGTGACAAGGCTTTTGATAATTACCATAAGAGTGCAACAATTTTGACAAGAGCCGTCTGGGCAATCGATGATACCCTTAAAGCAGGATCTGTAATTTCGATTAATACAAAATCAGACGGTATTTACAAAATAAATCCCAGAGAGCTGTTGTATTATTCATTATACAACATGACCTGTTGCAAAGCTCAGTTGCATGACTATATCCAAACGAGGCAATATTTGTATTATGCTGTTCTGGCAGGGTATCCCTACATAAACTATATTCTAAAAGACACGGATATGAAATCGTATTTTGATAATTCCCCAGATGCAAAATCGGAACTGTTACACTGGGTACAACAGGGAAATGAAAGTTCCATTGTTGCTGGAAAGACTTTTTCTATTGGTTTTTTCAATGGCGGTTGTGATGTTGAACTGTATTCTGATGGAACATTTATGCAGGAAGATAGGGATATGTACTATTGGGGCGGATTTTACGGAACATATTCTGTAAAAGATTTTGTATTGATTCTTAATTATACAAAAAAGTTTGAATATGAACATAATGGTTTAGATATTGGAGATTTGGCTTATGTTGAAAAACATGGTTCCTATCGTACTATTGAAGAAATATATGAGAAAGAGCCGGAAGTTTGGGATTACCGTGATAAAATGAAGATTTCCTTGTGGAGTATTGAGTATCCATGCTTGTATATTGATGGTGGTTATGCTCGCCGTTTGTGATGCCATTATTTTGGCATAAGGAGTTAAAAATATGAAAAAAACAATAGTTGTACTACTCTGTTTTTTACGGTGTTTGTGTCTTGCAATTTCTGAAGAAACTATCGATGACGCTTTTAATGATTTTTTTCAAATTGAAGATAACTCTATAGAAAGAAGAGTTAATTGTCATGAAGAGCCTTGGATAACAGGACAAAGTTCGTGGCTTAAAGAAAGTGGTAAACCAGATACGTATTACAGTCGAGAAAAAGCATTTGATGGAAAAACTGAAACTGCATGGGTTGAGGGTGTACAAGGTGATGGTATAGGGGAATATATTTATTGTTATATTGATGCCCGTGATTTTACGTATTTAAAATTTCAAACAAATACATCACTTACGATGAATTTTAAAGTAACCATGACAAATGGCTTTGCCAAAAATGAGACATCCTACTGAAGTTGTCAGTGAGGTTTTTGAAGTTGAGGATTCGATGCAACCCCAGAGTTTTGTTCTTAAGGGTAGACCTCAATGGGTGCCTACATATGGCAGTGCCTATGGTGTCTTAAACTGTTTTGCAAAAATTGAGATTCTCGATGTGTACAAAGGTTCTGCCTATGAGGATACGTGCATAAGTGAAATTAGCATAGATTCCTGGTGCGGTAAGAACTGACAAAAACGATTGTGATTTGTGTTGACTAAAGCTTGCCTTTTCTGTTATTATTTCTAGCACATGTATGGTAAACTAGCTTGTGGTATATCCCCCGTTAAATACCGCAGCGAATTTTCATATTCATTTATCATAGAGTTGAGGTATATTTATGTACGTTCTTGTTGAATATAAGGGCAAACAGTACAAGGCTGAAAAGGGAGCCATTCTGCAGGTTGATAAAATTGATGCAGAAAAAGGTACAACTATTGATATTGACTCTGTTTTGCTGGTAAGCGACGGAGATAAAGTTCAGGTTGGCGCACCATATGTTAAGGGTGCCAAAGTAAAAGCCGTAGTGGAAGATTCTTTCCGTGACAAGAAGGTATTGGTTTTAAAATACAAGTCAAAGAAAGACTATCATCGCCTTATCGGTCATCGCCAGCACTATACAAATATCCGCATTGAGGATATTACAATAGCATAAGGTGACTGTTATACAGCTTGTATGTGGCAAAAACGGAGTGATTCGATCCTGCAAAGCTTCAGGGCATGCGGGATTTGCCGCAAAGGGGTCTGATATAGTTTGCGCTGCAGTGTCGGTCTTATTACGGACTGCAGTGCTTATGTTGCAGGCAACACCTCAAGTTGTTGTAAAAGTAGATACATCCTTACGTGGAAATATATATTTTAGCGTTGAGGACAATCAGTGTGATGCAGCGGTGTTGTATCGGCTGATAACAATAGGAGATTTTTTAGAAACAGGGATTACTTCCTTGTGTAAAGAATATCCTGAATATGTTGAAATCAGAAAACAGATAGAAGCGTAAGCTTTACGGAGGAATAGTATGGGAAGATCTAGAGGCGGTAGTGGTGCAAAGAACGGCCGTGATTCAAACCCTAAAAGTCTTGGTGTAAAGAAATACGGCGGTGAACAAGTTACAGCCGGTTCAATTATTGTCAAACAGCGTGGAACAAAAATCTATCCAGGTGACAATGTAATGAAGGGTAAAGATGATACTCTTTTTGCAGTTGCTGATGGACAGGTTGTTTATGGCGAACGCAAGAACAGAAAGTTTGTTTCTGTTACTCCTGTTGAAGCATAATTATTGAAAAGATAATTTGTAAGGCAATATGATGTACCCGGATCAGATACTGTTCCGGGTATTTTTTTTGTATGTTTTGTATTGAGGTTTTGAAGGTATGATACAGTTTGCAGATGAAGCACTTATTGAGGTGCGTGCCGGAAAGGGTGGAAATGGCTGTATTTCATTCCGTCGTGAAAAATATATCCCGAACGGTGGTCCGTCTGGTGGCGATGGTGGCAAAGGTGGCGATGTCATATTTTGTGTAAAACGTAATATGCGAACGTTATCTTCGTTGCGCCATCATCAGGTATTTAAAGCAAAAAACGGCCAAGATGGAATGAGTTGGAATAAGTATGGACGAGATGGTGATGATGTAGTTATTCCTGTTCCTCCTGGAACAACGATTCGTGATGCTGAAACTAATGAGCTTATCCATGATTTTACCAATGATAAAGAAAATGAGCCTTTTGTATTCTTGGTTGGCGGTAAAGGCGGTTGGGGAAATGTTCATTTTAAGTCTTCAACTAATCAAGCGCCCCGTTATGCTCATGATGGTAAACCTGGTGAAGTACGTAAACTCAAAGTTGAGTTGACTATTATGGCGGATGTTGGTTTGGTGGGATTTCCGAATGCAGGAAAGTCTTCTTTGTTGACGGCTTTTACCAATGCGCGTCCAAAAATTGCACCGTATCCATTTACGACTAAAATTCCGAATCTTGGTGTGCTTCGTATAGATGATGAAAGTGATATTATTATTGCTGATATTCCTGGAATTATAGAAGGAGCTTCTGAGGGTGCCGGATTAGGTTTTCAGTTTTTGAAGCATATATCACGTACGGCTTGTCTTTTGTTTATGATAGATTGCAGTGATGATAATTATTTGACTGCATATGATGTACTTTGTGGTGAGCTTGAAAATTATTCTCAGGAGTTGATAAAGAAACCTCGTATCGTTTTGTGTAACAAAATCGATGTTGAGGGTGCAGCAGAACGGGCAAATGAAGTCGTTGCTGCGATAAAAGCAAAAGAACCAGAAACTGTTGTAATTCCTATTTCCGTCATGGCTCACTATGGCATGGATAGTGCTCGTAAGCAGATTATGGCTCTGGTTGACCGTCTTGAAAATGGTGAGGATAGCTCAAAGCATATTGAAGGTGGTACTGGTATTGTTTCTGACTTTTTGAAGACTCGTTCAGTTGATGAGGACATGGAAGTACAGTATCCAGGGTCTCAGCAATGAAAATTGCGGTATTAGGAGGCTCTTTTAATCCTATCCATATAGGTCATTTGATTCTTGCTGATGAAATATGTACTGTACTTGGATATGATAAAGTCCTTTTTGTGCCAACATATCGACCTCCCCACAAACAGATGTTTGTTGCCTGTTCCGAAGCTGACAGGCTTGAGATGGTCCGCCTTGCTTGCGAAGATGATGATCGTTTTGAGGTGGAGCCGTGTGAGATGGAGCGCGGTGGAGTGTCATATACCTATGACACAGTGTTGGCGCTTGAACAAAAATATCAAGGGCAACTTGATGCAAAGATTGGACTTGTTTTTGGACAGGATCTTGCCGGTGAGTTTTGTAAATGGAATCACTATGAGGAACTCTTGCAAAAAACATCGGTGATAGTTGCTTTTAGACCTGAGGTTGTGCCAGTTAAAACTAATGGGGAAGTTTCCTGTGGTAACAGTGCAGTAAATGGGTATACGGGTGAGTCGATAAACGATGAACAGCTGCTTTCTTTGCCGTATCCGTGTACGGTGGTTCATAATGTGAGAATTCCTGTGTCCTCTACTGATATTCGTAATCGTATTGCGGCAGGAAAAAGCTGGCGCTACCTTGTTCCTCAAAAAGTTTGTGAGTATATTATAAGTAATAAGATTTATGGATGTGGCAAAATTACAGATAACAGCTAATGCAGAGCCTGTTGACGAAACGATTGAAAGAGTCCGAATTTATACAATGGGTGCAGTAAATCCTGCCCGATATGCGCATTCTGTACGTACTGCTCAAACTGCGCAGAAATTATGCTCTTTGTTTGGCATTGATGAAAAACGAGGGTATTTGGCAGGTATTGGGCATGATATGTGCAAGGATATGCCTGATCAGCTTTTGTTGAGTCTAGTTACTCATGATGGAAGACCTGTATCCGAATTGGAACAGAAGAAGCCGTCCTTGCTTCATGGACGCTGTGCGGCAGTGAAAATGCGTGAGGATTTTGGTATTGTTGATACAGATATATTAGAGGCTGTGGCTTATCATACTTTTGGCGGAGCTTCTATTGGACCACTGGCAAAAATTATCTATGTTGCCGATAAGGTGGAACCAGGCAGAGAGCATGTGACAGAAGCGTACTTAAAACATTTGTTTGCACTTTCTCTTGATGAAATTGTATATTCGGTATTGAGTGAAAATCTTGATTATTTGAAGAAGAAAGGTAAGGCTGTTGCACCTGAAACGCTGGTGTTTTATGAAGCCTTAAAGAAGCAGTTGAAAAACAAATAGGAAATAAACAATGCGCATTAATCGTGAACAAAAAGGTGTTATTTTTCTTTTGCTGGTGCTTTTCGTCGTACTTGGTATGGCGGTTACCATCTTTGCTATGTTGTGGTCGGACCCTGTTGATGATTTATTGCAGCAGGATCAGGTTGTAAAGACATTGTTTGTGATGGAAGATGGCGGTAAGGTTTTATCAACTAATTTGTTTATGTATTATGAAAAATCACGACGAGGTGTTATTATAAATATTCCTGGTAATACGGGTGCTATTTATAAAACCTTGGGACGTGTTGATCGTATTGATGAAATATATTCAGAAAAAGGAATTGATTTGTACAAGAAAGAGATAGAGTCTCTCTGCGGTACAGAAATTCCATTTTATATAATTATTACGATGGATACGCTATCACGGTTGGCAGATCTGCTCGGTGGTATGAATGTTCTGGTTGCAATGCCTGTTGATCAGGTTTCTGATGAGGGAGAGCGATGGTTGTTACCGTCAGGTTCTGTCTATCTTGATGGTGATAAAATTAGAATGTTTATGAATTATCAGCTGCCTGAAGAAGGTGAGACTGATATGACTTCGCGGCGTCTTGATGTTCTTGTTGCATTTTTAGAGTGTATTGGGCGTAATTCCTCGATGATTGGAGATGCGAAGGTTTTTCATCATATAAGTTCATTGATGACTTGTGACTTAAATGAGCGAGGACTTAGAAAGCTGTTTATTAAAATATCAGGCGTGGATCAAGAGCGTATTGTATCACAGACAATTACTGGTACAGAGCGTATGGTTGATGGACAAAAATTGTTGTTTCCGTGGTATGATGGACAATTGGTGAAGGATGTTGTTAAACAGGCGTCTGGTATGTTATTGTCTGAATCTGGGACAATGTCAAACCGTGTTTATGTTCTTAATATAAAGAATGGTACGAATGTTCAAGGATTGGCACGTAATACTGCGGCGCTGTTAAAAACTGCTGGATATGATATTTTGACAACGAGTAATGCGGATGCTCCGGAGGAAAAAACTCGTATAATTAATCATATTGGTAATTATGAGGCTGCTAAGAGTCTTGGTGATTTTATTCACTGTGATTACATTGTAGATGAAGATGTGCGCACAGGTGATGTACTTGTGCAGGAAAGCGAAACTGGGTCTGACGTTGACTTTACTGTTGTGCTGGGTAGAGATTTTGACGGACGATATGTACATTGATTTTTGGAGATAATACTATGAGTGAAGAAATGAAACAGAAAGCTGTAGAGCTTGCACGTTTGATGGAGGATAGTAAAGGAAGTGATGTTGTTCTTCTTGATATATCCGAATTAAACAGTTGGACTGATTATTTTATTATTGTAACTATAACCAGTACAGTACAATGGCAGGGTATGTTTAAAGCGGTAAAGGAATATGCTAAAACACATGACTTGGAAGTTAGAGAATCAAATAGACATGGTTCAGAGGGTAGTGACTGGAATCTTATTGATTTAGGTTCGGTTGTTATCCATTTGATGTCAGCTGATGCTCGTACTTTTTATGATCTTGAAAAATTATGGCATGCTGGTCAGCGTATTGAGATTGGCAGGGAATAAAATAAAAAGAAGGTTGTATATACAACCTTCTTTCTTAATGTTTTCTGTAAATTATACTATTATATAGAAGAAAAAAGATACCTTGTACAAGGTATCTTTTTTTATTTCAGGTTGATAATTGTTATCAACCTGAAAAACGGAGATGTCAAGGCTTTAAGCGATAGCGTGCCTTGACTCGACGTATTGCAGATTGTCACTTGTGCTACAGTTTGCAAAACAGCTAAGTCAAAGTGTTTTACGTAGTGTACTTTGACCTAGTATATCTAGTAATTGGAGTAGCCGTCTTCTTCTTCGATATCATCAAAAGGTTCGATGATGTCTTGTTCGCTTTCTGCAATTGACTCAAGACTTTCCTCATCGTACATGTCGTCATCAAATTCATCAAGCATTTCATCATCTTCCGCATCTGCAAAATCAGACTCGGAATCTAAATCATAATCATACTCATCAGAATAGTCAAAATCCAAAGAGAGCGATGATGAGACGTCAGAAAGGTCGTTATCGGCAAACATAATGCACTCCAACAAAATTAGTTTCAAATATCAATAAAAAAGTATTACTTAGCAGTAGAAATGTAAGCTAGTAAGTGACTTCTGTCAATATTTTTTTTACAAAAAAAAGCGCTTTTTTTTCGATTAGAAACGAGAACTGCCTTGTAAGAGTAATTTCGATACATTAAAGTGTTAAAATGCTTGTAATTTTTGTTTTAGCTATTTGACATAAGTTGTAAAATTTGTATAATAGGTATGCATATGTTGCCAGATATTCGAGAACTTGCACAGGCTAAGATAAACATAGGTCTTAGAGTTTTTCCGGTGCGGGAAGATGGGTATCATGATATCGAAAGTATCTTTCAGACGGTTAATGTGGCTGATGAGGTAGTTGTTTCGATACAAGAAGGAAAAGGTAATTGTACGGTTTTTTGTGATGCGGTTGCATTGCCTAAAAAAAATACGATTACAGCAGCATATGAGGCGTTCTGTGCAGAAACAGGATTTGATTTATCTGTTCGTGTAAACGTGATAAAGAGAATTCCGTTGGGTGGTGGATTAGGTGGTGGATCATCTGATGCTGCTGCATGTATTAGGGCGTTGTGTAAACAGGCTGATACTGAACTTTCTATGGAGCAGTTGGATAGACTTGCTTCGAAGATTGGAAGTGATGTGTTTTTTTTCCTGCATTGCGCACATCCAGGATGTGCGATAGTGACAGGTCGCGGTGAAAAAATAAGAACGATAGAGCCGCGTAATGATTTATATGTTCTTTTACTTTTTCCGGGCGTTCAAAGTTCAACCAAGGAAGCGTACGGTCTTGTGGATGAATATTTGAAAGCTGGTGAAGTGGTGACATACCCGATGCTTGCGGATTTGGAAAGTATGTACAGAAGTCCAGTTGATAACTGGAAGTTTTGTAATACGTTTACGCCGTCTATTGGATTGCGTTATCCGCAAATAAATGAAGCTTTACAGGCTGTAAAGAGTGTAGGTGCTTCATTCGCAGATATGACTGGATCGGGATCCACTGTATTTGGTATTTTCAATTCTGAGAAATCAGTTGAGGATGCCTGCGTTGTGCTTGCTAAAAGCTGGAACTGTCTCAGAGTTCTGTAGATAGTTCTTGTAAAAAGAAAAAAATAGAGTCTCTCTATTCTACTGCTTTAGTAGGCGCTGCGGAGGTGTGCAATGCAGGTAACGGAATTGCGGATTCGGAAGGTGGAAGCAGAAGGAAAACTTCGTGCTTATGTTACAGTAACCTTTGATAACTGTTTTGTTGTGCATAATGTGAAAATCATTGAAGGCAAAACTGGTTTATTTATTGCAATGCCAAGCCGTAAAACGGCTACTGGTGAATATAAGGATGTTGCGCATCCTATTAGTCCTGATTTTAGGACTGCTCTGCAAGATAAGATTCTTGCAGAATTCAACGCTGGACATGTTGAGGCAGGTTCTGGTGGTGAAGAAGATTAATTAGTATTCTTTGGGACGTCGGCAAGCGGTAAGCCCCTGGCTTTTGGTGCCAGTATTCCACAGGTTCGAATCCTGTCGTCCCAGGTAAATATATTTTTTTGAAATTGGTTTAAGGAGTTCCGGTCATGGATCAGATGGTTATTAACGCTAAAATCCGCAAAGAAACAGGAAAAAAAGCGGCAAAGCAGCTTCGTGCAACAGGTCGTCTGCCTGCGGTTATGTATAATTCAAAGGGTGAGTCAACGATGCTTGATATCGACGAAGTGGAATTTAACAAGGTTTGGAGAAATATTACTCCAACTACTGTTATCACTCTTGATGTTGAAGGCAAAAAAGCTGATGCTCTTATTAAAGATACAGAGTACAATATTCGTGATGACAAGGTTCTTCACGCAGATTTCTTTGAACCAGCAGCTGATCAGCAGCTTACTGTAAGAATGAAGGTACAGTTCCAGGGTACACCAGCTGGTGTATTGAAGGGTGGTTTCTTGGTAAAGCGTACTCCTGATGTAGTGATTAAGGCTGCTGCAAAAGATTTGCCACAAAAGGTAATTATTGATATTTCTGGTATTAATATTGGTGAGGCTTTCTGTGTTAAAGATCTTAACTTGGGTAAAGGTGTTTCAGTCCTTACCCCTGCAGAAACCATGCTGATGAGTGTAGCTCCAGCTCGCTAATCTTTTTACTTTTTTAATTTGTTTAACATGGCCCCTGATTCACAGGGGCTTTTTTTTACTTTCTTTCTAGTATTTCCTGTCTTATACTTTTTATAATATGAAAAAGAAAAATGTACATATAATCACACAATTTGAAACTGCCGTTATCAAAGGTTTACAAGATGCAGGTATAGTTGACTTGTCTCAATTGCAGCAACTTGGTGTGGCTGTATCAGGTGGGGCAGATTCTCTTTCTCTATTGTTTTCTTTGGCACATATTGCCAAGCAGTTTTCTTTTTCATTATCAGTTATAACTATTGATCATCGCATACGTTCAGAAGAAGAATCTTCTGGAGATGCTCTTTTTGTAAGAGATTGTTGCTCACGATTACAACGTGATGGATTTCCTGTCGCTTGCGTTATAAAAACGCTTGCAGCTGGTGAAGTAGCCGAATGTGCTGCTGCTAGAAAAAAAGGAATTGAAGAAGCTGCTCGTTTTCTACGCTATCAGGCTTTTGAACAGTTTGTTGCAGATAACGGCCTGCCTTATATTTGTCTTGCTCATACACAAAATGATCAATTGGAAACATTACTGATGCGGTTTATACAAGGAAGTCCTTCTTCTGGTATTTTACCTTCTCGTAGTGTTTTTGTGCGTCCTTTGTTGGCAATTACTCGGGTAGAGATAGAGGCCTATTTGTTGGAATTACATCAATCATGGCGAACTGATAGTACTAACACAGATAATCAATATCTTCGCAATAGGATCCGCAATGTACTGGTCCCTTGCTTGAATGACAATTTTACTGGGTGGCAACATGCTGTCCTTTCTGGTGCACAACGCTGTAAACAAGATGAATCTTTTTTTGATACAGAGGTACAGGGCAGTTTATTAGAGGTTGTACAACGTAAAACCGAGCATTCTCTGTGTTTGAACGCTTCACTTTTTTATATCTATCCAGATGCGATAAAACGACGTATTTTATTTTGGGCTTTTACTGCTATTGGTTGTGAGGAGCGTGTTCCTTTTTCTACCGTTTGTGCTGTTTTAAGGTGGGAAGTTTCCCAAATACAAAAAATAACTTTTTCTGATATAGTAATTGCATTAGATGGTGCTACTATTTTTATAGAAAAACATACTAAAACAGCGACTCAATGCTCTTTTTTTGCTATACTATATGGAAAAGAAGATTTTGCTGATTTGCATTTAGACGCTGATTATCTGCAATATATTATAAGGGTTGGTTTTCCTTGTTGCCTGAGAACGCGACAGGTTGATGATGTTGTAATGACGGCAGATGGCTCTTTTAGGGCATTGAATGATATTTATGCTTCTTGGCATGTTCCTGATGCGCAACGGGATACTATTCTTGTTGTACAGGAGTTATATACACAAGAACAGCGGATTTGCTGTGTATGCGGTAAATTAGCTGGATATGAGGACTGGATAGTAAAATGAAAAAAAATGTTTTTTTGATTCGCTTTTGTACTATTGTTCTGCTTGTTGGTATTCATTGTTCTTTTCTTTTTGCACAGTCTAATTCTACTGTTGCTAATAAAAAAACGGCATTACGTTGTTTGCAACTTGCAAAGGAATATGTGTCGCTAAGGTCCTATGATGCAGCTTTGTCACAGATACAACTTGGTTTGGCTTATGATAATTCCTTGTCTGATTTATGGTATTTATTGACCGTATGTAAGCAAAGCCAAGGGGCAAATCGTGCAGAATTGATACCATTTGTGGTTAATTCGTTGCAATATGCAAATTGGAATGATTATAATTATGATAATGCACGTCTCTTGTATGCACGGCTATTGTGTGATACAAATCAGTTTGAAAAAGCTGTAGCAATATTGGATGAAAAACCGATGTTGATGACAGCTGATGCAGAACTGATACGAATTAAAGCGTATTATTGTATGCATACTTCTGAAGCAACCGAAAAGGCTAGAAACCGCATAGAGGCTGATGCACGTATTTATTTACAAGACTATCGTTTTGCACGGCTTTTTTATGCTTTTGAATATGAAGAGCAGAAACTTTCTGGCAGTAGTACTGATGTGTTAAAACAGGCTCAGTTCTTCTATCGTCAGTTACCAAAATATAAAAATCTAGATGCATCTTTGGAAAGTGAATTAGCAATTTACAGTGCTTCATTTTTGGAAGGTGAGGAACAGATTCGTGCTGTAAAAGCTTTTGCTGCAAAAGGGCTTCGGCATCCTTTATATGCAATACTGGCTTTGCGTTTAGGTATTGTTGATCAATCGGCAGCTTTGGATTATTTTGCTTCTTTTGCATCGGAGCAAATCCCGTTGACGATATTACATGAGTTTGCGCCGTTGATCACGGATACTGAGGTTAAAGCATCTTTTGTTGCTTATTTGACTGCATATGAAGGAAAGCTTTTAATTGATACAGATGGTGATCTGGATGGTAATTTACAAGTTACCTATAAACGAGGACGCCCGGCATGGATTGTATGGGATAAAAATAATGACGGAAATATCAATTTGTCAGCAGAATGTGACTTTGGTGCCACTCAAATTGTAGAATTAGGCCGTGGAGTTATCTCTGTTACCTATGATGAGTATCCATATGTAGTAAGTATATTGTATCGTAATACTGACAAAGAAAATGATATTATTGCTTTTACTATGGTTCCCCACGAGTATACATGGGAGCCATATTCCATGGCAGCAGATGTTACAGTTCAAAAAGCACTGTCAATGGACTTTTTTGTTCCAACTCTAAAGGCAACCCTTCCGGATGCAACGCTGACCGATATTATAAAGTATGCATCTAAATATGAAATTCCCAGTAAAGAGTATGAGGGAGCTCAGATTTCATTTTCGGTACTTAATGGTATAGTTCAAGATGCAACATATACGCTCAATGGTGTGGTATATGCAAAAACATATTTTGCAAATGGGTTACCGGAATATCGTATTGTTGATAGAAATAATGATGGCTTATTTGAAACTCGAGAAACTTTTAGTTATGATCCCGAAAACCTCTTGAATCGCAGTCTGGAAGATCAAAGTCTGGTTATGTTGGATGTATTTGGTACTCCTTCAAATTCTACTGGTATTTATATTGATTCGATTTCAATTGATAATGATAATGATTCATTTTATGAGTATCAGGAACAATATCTTGCTGATGGAGGTAAAATTTGTTCTTGGTATCCAGAACGCTCCTCTGTTTGGAATGTGCGGTATACAAAGTATCCTTTGGGACAAAATGGAGATTTGGTTGAAGATGCACAGTTCTTTATAGATCCACATCATCAGATGGTGACTGTTCACTCTATTAATGGAGCTCCTTCTATGGTGACTATTGAAATAGATGGTGAACTGGTAGAGTATTCTGTTACCAAAGGAAAAGTAGAGTCGTTTTATTGGATAGGTGAAATTGCTTCAGAAGATGATGAGCAGATTGTAGTGTCTGCGATACAGGCTGTAGATGAACAGGGTGTTAGTGTGAGTGTACCTCTTTCTAATGATGCTGTTGCATTTGCAGTACGAATAGGAAAAACAATATATAGTAAAATAATGCAGGTATCTCAAAGTGAAAATTAAAACAAAAAAAAGCTACATACTTGTTGGTGTATTAATGGTATATGCACTGACGGGTTGTCTTTCATCAAAGAATGAAAAGCAGGTATATACGAAGCCTGACTATTCTTTGGAAGATGTTCGAAATATTGAAAAGGAACGTATTCTTAATCTTGTAGAAAAAAATCCTGTACAAGCATTATGGCGTGCTCATATTATAAAAGACGAAACTTGTATAAATACTTCTACACAGAAAATTGTAGAGCTGTTTTCTCAAGCTTATGATGAAAAAGATTATTTTTCTGCATATAGATATTATCACTCATTAAAGGCAGCCTCGTATCAGGGGTTATCTTCTCTTGGTGTTACTGAAAACGAATTGAACCATCTCTATTTTGATGGTGTGCCAGGGTTGACATCCGTGGCTGATACAATGAGTTCGATAGGTACGACTGAAGCGGAAATTGTGAAACATCTTTCTGAGTATATCAATGGAACCGTTACTATCTGGGTCGATCAAGGTATAAAAGTTGAAAATGGTGTAGGATATGCGGATCGTGTTATAGGTTCCGGTTTTTTTATTTCAAAAGATGGATATTTAGTAACAAACTATCACGTTATTGCAAATGTTGTTGATTCTAAGTATGAAGGTGTGGCAAAACCGTACATAAAATTATCATCAGATTCTGATACACGTATTCCTGTAAAGGTTATCGGTTGGGATTCTGTACTTGATCTTGCACTGTTAAAAGCTGAAATTGATGCTCCGTATGTATTTACCTTGGGAGCTTCTTCTACTATTTCTGTAGGTGATAAGATTTATGCGATTGGATCTCCTGTCGGTTTGGATAGAACATTGACTTCAGGAATTGTGTCTTCAATGAGCCGTAAGTTGTTTACGACTGGTAATGTATTTCAGATTGATGCTGCTGTAAATGGTGGCAATTCTGGTGGACCTTGTATTGATTCGCATGGTCGTGTCCAGGCTATAGTATTTGCCGGGGTAACGCAGGCTCAAGGCTTGAATTTTGCTATCCCTGTTGAATATTTGAAAATGGATTTACCAATGCTCTTTAATGGAGGGGAGAGACAACATTCATGGATGGGAGCATATGGACATACTAAAAAAGAAGGTTCTCAATCGATAGGTGTTGATGTACAGTATGTTCTTCCTTCAGGCGCTGCTAATCGTTCTGATATTACTGCTGGTTCTCTTGTTACAGCAATAAATGATGTACCTGTCACTAATTTGGATCAGCTGCAATCCCAGTTGATGCATGTGATTCCCGAAACCCTGGTTAAAGTTAGTTATATAAATAGTAATAATGAAGTTTCGTCAGGCCTTGTATATATGACAAAGCGTCCAAAATATCCTGGCTATGATATTTACCAACGTGATTTAATTTCTGCTTCATTTTTACCATTATTTGGTATGAAGCTAAAAGCGGTATCTACCCTTAGTTCTGATAAGTATGCTATAGAGGAATTGATAAAGGGTGGCATTGCTGATGAATCTGGTTTTTCAGAAAATGATCCAATCGAGATTCATAAGATTAAGCTTAATGAAGATAAATCTGTTATATATACACATGTTTATACAAAGAATCGAAAAAAAGGATATTTAGACATTGGATTGTCTCTTGCTGCCCAATTGGATAGTCCTTATTATTTTTAGAGAGTGGTAAAAATATGACTGATATGAAGTATAAGAGAAATTTTTGTATTGTTGCTCACATCGATCATGGAAAATCTACGTTAGCTGATCGTCTTATCCAAAAAGCCCGAATCATAGATGACAGGCAGATGGTTAATCAAATTTTGGATAGCATGGATATTGAGCGAGAGCGTGGAATTACAATAAAAAGCCAGGCTGTTACCATTCCGTATAAAGCAAAAGACGGAAAAGATTATGAATTAAATTTTGTTGATACTCCTGGTCATGTTGATTTTTCATATGAGGTTTCACGAGCTATTGCCTCTTGTGAAGGTGCATTGCTGTTGGTAGATGCTACGCAAGGTGTTGAGTCTCAGACAGTAAGTAATATGTATATGGCGCTTGAGCATGATCTTACTATTGTGCCGGTTATCAATAAAATTGATTTACCTTCGGCTGATATTGATGGTGTAAAGCATCAAATTGATCATGATCTTGGTCTTGATCCTGACGATGCGCAACTTGTTAGTGCTAAAACGGGGATTGGTATCGATGATTTGATGGAAGCTATTGTTACAAAGTTTCCACCGCCACAGGGGAATCCCAACGCTCCCACCGAAGCTTTGATTTTTGATTGTCACTATGATGATTATCGAGGTGTTGTTGTACATATTCGTGTTATGAATGGGCGTATTAAAGTAGGTGATACGATCCGAATGATGAATACTGCAGCCGACTACAAAGTTGAACAGGTTGGCATATTCAAAATAAAATATGAAGAAACAGGTATCCTTGAAGCTGGTGATGTCGGATATGTTATAGCTGGTATAAAAACAGTAAGTGATGTTCGTGTTGGTGATACTATTACATTGGCCGATAATCCTGCTGCTGCTCCGTTGCCAGGCTTTAAGGAAGTAAAACCTGTCGTCTATTCTTCTATTTATCCGATGGATTCAAATGATTATGAAGAACTTAAGTCTAGCATGGAACGCTTAAAATTAAACGATGCTAGTCTTATATACGAAAAAGATAATTCTATTGCATTAGGTAATGGATTCCGTTGCGGTTTTTTAGGCTTGTTACATCTTGAAATTATCCAAGAACGTCTTGAGCGTGATTATGATCAAGCTGTTATTTTTACCGCACCTTCTGTCCGCTATAAAGTGCAGCTTACTGATGGTGAAGAGGTTTTTATAGATAATCCGTCTGAGTATCCAACGGGTCGTATAAGATCCGCTGAAGAACCGTATATCAGGGCCTCGATTATTACCCCTGCGGAATTTTTGGGATCGATTATTGCTTTATGTACCGAAAAACGTGGTACTCAAAGTAATATGCAATATCTTGATGAAAAACGTGTAGAACTGATCTATGAGATGCCATTGTCAGAAGTTTTATTTGATTTTTATGATCGATTAAAAAGCTATAGTCGTGGCTATGCTTCCTTTGATTATGAAGTTACTGGTTATCGACCAACGGAATTAGTCAAGGTTGATATTTTGCTCAATGGTAAGGGTGTTGATGCTTTGTCTCAATTAACATTTAAAGAAAATGCTTCTCGACGGGCGCATGAAATCTGTGAACGCTTAAAAGATGAAATAAGCAGACAGCAGTTTAAGATTGCAATTCAAGGTGCAATCGGTAGTCAGATTATTGCTCGTGAGACAGTAAATCCGGTACGTAAGGATGTTCTTGCAAAGTGTTATGGTGGTGATATTACCCGTAAACGCAAGTTGCTTGAAAAGCAAAAAGAAGGTAAGAAGCGTATGAAGATGGTTGGTAATGTGGAATTGCCACAGTCTGCCTTCCTTGCTGTATTGAAAGAAAAAGAGAATAACTAGACTGTTTTGTAAACTGTTTTGTGGTATCCGCTACTTGGATTGAAGTTTTGAAAGACTAAAGTGAATGTCCGTTAAAAAGAAGTCAATCTGAGAGCGGATTCTTTTTAAAAAAGAAATATCAGTATTAATTGTGTATCCATCAGGAAAGTGTAAATACAAATATTCCCTGTTTTGCAGTAAGTCTAAAATAGCTGCATTAAAATCTGTTGATGAAAGGTTTTGTCCGTGCATTAGTAATTCTTTTATAGCAAGTAATGCATTTTGTTCATCTATTAAAAATGAAATTACCGCTTCCTTTAGTTTTGTATCGGGAGCATTTTGGATGTCGGAAGTGAGAGGGGATGAAGATTCATTGTTTTGTACGATCGCTTTTGTCAGGTCTATTTGAGGAATCCCGAGTGGGAGCCCTGATTCAAGCGTGTAGAGAGCCGGTGTTTGTGTAAAATAGCGGGCAAATTGTACAGCGTATCCCTCTAATGCTTTGGTGCTTATCACTGTACTGCCGTCTGTACGTTGGGTGATAAAGGTACCCAGTCCAAAAGCTGCTCTGTAGTTTGGAATTGCGCTTAGTTTTGTTGTTGTTAGTAGTTGTGAGGTATGTGCAGGAGCTCCGCGCATATGGGTGAGCCCGACAGTGTACGAAAAATCCAATCCAGATATAAGAACGGGTATAGTAGGGGCTTTACGTAAAAGCAATGCTAGTTGGACTGCAGTAAGACCTATTGACCCAAGTGGCGGTATGAGAGTTGGCAATAGGTGCTTTTGCTGTAAATGTGATAAAAAATTGATATGGGCATATTCTGAAGTGAAAAAGCAGGGAGTACAAGATGAGATATCTAATACATGAGTACGGGATAACATATCAGCAAATATAATGGTATTTTTTCCGTTATACCCTATATATGCTTTTTCTATAGCAAGTTGCCCTTCCATTGCAGCTATGGCATCTGGATAAAATCCATGCTTTTGTAAGGCTGGGGTAGCGGCATCGGCTGCTATGATAAAGAAATCATTGTGTAAAGAGTTGGCGTTATTATTATATAAAGCTCGTAGTTGCATAACAGTTTTTTCGCAACTTTCACCTGCGCCTAATACAAGAATAGGCTTTGCTATGCTGTGGATGAGTTTATTAAATGAAAGTCCAAAAGGAAGTTTACTAAGATTTCTAAAAAGGTTATGAGCGTAGAGCCGTCCAAATTGGATTATGGTAAGTCTATTTTTCCAGTAGTGAGAAATACAATTTTGTATTGTTTCAAATAATACTGTATACCGATTGGAATCAAAAGTGACTCCTGCTGAACAGGAAATGGAGAGTACACGCTTAAAAGTATAGAATGGTGGTATTGGTAACGAACAAGTTTGTGTCTGAGAACTCTCTTCTAAAAGCTCTGCAAGGTGTAATGTCTCAGCAGGTGATAAAAGTAAAAAACGATTATCAGAAACTAGATTTTGCTGATTATGTAGCTGTTTGTCTGCAAGTTCATATAAGTCTTGGTTTAATTCGCAACCTATTATAAAACAGTCTTCTGGTAGTTTATTTAGTAAGTCTGGAATTCCATATAACAGACAAGGAGAAAAACAAAGAACTAATGAACCTGGTAAAATATGTAAAGCATTTACTGTTTGTAAAATAGCTTTGTCTGGGGCATATTTTGAATAGAAATATCGTCCTTTGTATAGAACAGAAAAGCCCTGCCCGGCTTGTACCGTGCAGGGCTTTTCATTATTACTTGTAACAGCCAACTTTATTATGTTTCTCTATAGTTTAGTTGGTAAGGAAGTTCTTGAAGAATACTTCAGCAACATGATTTTCTACTTTTGGACTAGAAAGAACTGCTGTTTGTGCAGACATCATGTCGTAGTAAGGAATCTGGAAGTCCAAATCATTCTTTATAATGGTAACATCATCAGCAGTTTTTTCAACTGTACCTGTCATTTTCAAAACAATGACATTCTGTCCTAATACGATTGGTTCTGAAACTTCATCTTGTTTTAGTGCAAAGGCTGAACGTAGGAAGTGTTCGTTTGTTGCTGCTGTAGATGAAATGGCAGTGATTTCGCTTGGCAGTGAGTCTGCAAGAGTAACATTATTATAGTTAAGAGGAAATGCTGGAACTGAAACTTTGGTAAGGTTCTGCTGTTCGCAAGCGGTGTCAAAACCTTTTAATGCAGCTGTAGAAACAAATGTTTGAGCAATTCCCGTGAAGTAGTCTTCAATACGGCCCATTTCATTATTTTTAATGTAGTTATAAACAGTATTGATTGTGACACTATCTTCAAAATTTGGCTTAGTGGATTCACTGTCGCATTTGAAAATTGAATAACCAGTTGAAGTTTTTACTACAGAACTGAGCTGGCCGACAGCTAATGAGGTAACTGCATCTAAGTCAGAGCCTTCGGAAATGATTGCTTTGAGTTGATAGTTATATTTGTTGTTTAGTTTACCTTCGTCACCACTATAATTACGCTTTGAATATTCTGTAACAGCATCTTTGAATGTAATGCCATCATTTTTGTTAAGGCGATCGAGTACTTTCTGAGCTTCATCTTTTGAAGGTACAGTAATTATTGACATATCATAAGCAACAAAGAGATTTTCATGCTCTTTTCCGTAAGCTTTGATTTCTGACTCTGGATAGTTTGTCATTGAAAATGAAACCATGTCAAAGCTGTGGGCTTCAGTACCTAAAGATGCAAGGAAGTCAGTTTCGGCAGCTGAATGCTTAAGACCAAAAAGTTTATATTTTCCGAATTGTGAGAAAGAACCAAAATTATCCTCATAATAGCGGCTGGAAATAAGATTCTCTTTTATGTTGTTTTCAAGCGTTGCCTTTGCTTCTTCTGATGCTTGTTTGAACAATTTTGGAGAATAGTTTCGATTTTCATCAAGAAAATTAGATACCATGTTGCGATTGACAACAGATGCAGAAGGTTTCCAGCCACTCTTGCGAACAGCTGTTTCATAAGCCATTTTTGTTACGACTGTATTGAATGCATACGTAAAGCCGTTGAAATAGGTAGAAGAATCAGGCTGAGCTCCATATTGCTGTAAGCGGTTGCGCTCGCTTTCTGTATACTGTGCCAAATAGTTTGCAAAATCAGAACCTTGTTCGTATCGGATTTCTTTACCATCGTATTTACCGACTATGAACTTTGTTCTACCAGAGCCTCCTACCATTGCCGGTAGAAGAACAAAAATAAAAGCTGAAATCAATAATACGATTACAGATCCTATTGTATAAAATGATCTTTTCATAAAACTTCCCTTTTTGACTTATATTTTAAGATATTATAAAAAGTAAATAATCTTACCATAGCAAAAAAGGGTAGTCAAGAACTGCATTATTTTGGTAGAATCCAATTATTATGGATACATTTGTTTTTTCATGCAATTTTATACTACCTATTATCTGTTTGGTTTTTTTAGGATATAAACTTCGTCAACGAAATTTTTTGACTGATGAGTTTATTAAAGTAGGAAATAAATTTGCATTTCGGTTTTGTTTTTTTAGTACGATGTTTGTAAATTTATATAATGTACAAACATTTGATAAAAAGTATATTGATATTGCTTTTTTTGCTTTTATTTCCATTGCTTTCTTGATGTTTATAGGCATTCTGTATGCAGTGCTTTTTGTAAAAGATCCCAAAAAGAAAGGTGTTATGGTTCAGGCATTTTACCGCTCCAATTACGCTATAATCGGTATACCTCTTGCAACGTTGTTGTTCGGTAACGGAAATTTAGCGGCAACAGCGATAGTGCTTGCTGTTACTATACCTATGTATAATGCAAGTTCTGTTGTATTTTTAACTATCTTTTTAAAGGATGGTAAAAACAAAATTTCGATAAAAAGTATTATCTATAAGATTTTTACAAATCCTCTTATTGATGGAATTATTGCAGCTGGTATTTGTTTGCTGGTACGTCCGTATCTTGGTGGTTGGACTTTAAAAACGAGTAGTTTTCGGTTTATATATGTAACTATAGAAAACCTTTCGAAAATAACGACGCCTTTGAGTTTAATCATTTTGGGGGCTCAGTTTAAGTTTTCAGCTACAAAAAAATTATTACCATATATTACCGTTGGTGTTCTTGCTCGATTGATATTTGCCCCATTGATTGGTCTGTCTGCTGCCCTTCATTTTTATCCTCATTTTGAGGGACCGGAATATGCGGCATTGATCCCCTTGTTTGGCTCTCCAATTGCAATTGCAAGTGCTATCATGGCAGAACAGATGAATAACGATGGTGAACTTGCTCGGCAGATACTTGTATGGACCACACTTTTTTCAGCGATAACACTGTTTATAATTGTTGCAATTTTCCGGCAGATTGGCATTTTTTAATTGTGTATGAGGCGTTTTGTCTATTGACTGTTGGTATTTGATATTGCATAATTATTCGTAACTTTATCTTTTATTAATCTATAAAAAAGGGGAAGAAATGAAAAAGAGTTTATCAATTTTTACTATCCTTTTTTGTGTTGCATCTCTAGTATGTGCAGCTGGTAAAAAAGAGGAAACGAAAACTGGCAGTGGTGTAAAATTCCATATTGGTATTGCCACTGAGACTGTATCCCAGGCAGAAGATACTCTTCGTGGCGCTGAGGAATTGATCCGCCGTTATGGTGCTGTTTCTTCTGGTGGTATGATTCAGCATGTTACCTATCCAGATGACTTTATGTCACAGCAGGAAACAACAATTTCTCAAATCGTTGCTTTTGCAGATGATCCATTGATGAAGGCTGTTATTGTCAATGATGCAGTACCTGGCACCGCTGAAGCATTTAAACGCATTAAGGAAAAACGCCCTGATATTCTTTGTTTCGCAGGTGAGCCACAGGAAGATCCTCTTGTAATTCAGCAGGCTGCTGATTTGGCATTGAGCAATGACTTTATGTCACGTGGTTATACAATCATCTGGGCTGCTAAGCAAATGGGAGCTAAAACATTTGTTCACATTTCTTTCCCACGCCATATGTCTTATGAAACATTGGCTACCCGTCGCAATATCATGGAACAGGCTTGTAAAGATCTCGGATTGCAGTTTGTGTTTGAAACAGCTCCTGATCCAACAAGTGATGTTGGTGTTGCTGGTGCACAGCAATTTATTCTTGAAAAAGTTCCTCAGTGGGTTGCAAAATATGGCAAGGAAACAGCATTCTTCTGTACAAACGATGCTCACACTGAGCCATTGTTAAAGCAGTTGCTTGCTTATGGTGGTATGTTTGTTGAAGCTGACCTTCCATCTCCTTTGATGGGATACCCTGGAGCTCTTGGTGTTGATTTGACTCAGGAAGCAGGGGACTTTGCGGCAATCCTGAAAAAGGTTGAATCAGCTGTTACTGAAAAGGGTGGTGCTGGTCGCTTTGGTACTTGGGCATTCTCTTATGGATTTACAGTAAGTGCTGGTCTTGGTGAATATGCAAAACGCATTATTGAAGGTACTGCAAGCAAAGACAGTGCAGTTGATTTGTATAAAGCTCTTGGAGAGTTTACTCCTGGTGCACAATGGAATGGTGGTTACTATGTAGATCAAAATACTGGTGTTCGTGCTAAGAATCAGATTTTGATTTTTATGGATACCTATGTTATGGGTAAGGGGTATCTGCCTACAACTACAGTATCTGTCCCAGAAAAGTATTTTAAGATTAAAATGTCTAACTAGTTGGACATCGTAAGTTAGAAAACCTCTAAAGGCTTCGGCTTTTAGAGGAATTTTATTTCAGGTTGATAATTGTTATCAACCTGAAAAACGGAGATGTCAAGGCTTTAAGCGGTAGCGTGCCTTGACTCGACGTATTAACTATAAAAAAATAGTATATAATTACGCATTTCTGGAGGAACAGATGCGTGATGAATATAAATATGTTTTATTCAATTGGAGAGTAAAATGAAAAAAAATCTATTAGTTGCAGTTGCATTGCTTTGTGCCACAACTTTTGTGTTTGCTGCAGGTTCAAAAGAAAAAAGTGCTTCTAGTTCAAGTACTTCTTTTCATATTGGTGTAGTTACCGGTACGGTATCTCAGTCAGAAGATGATCTTCGCGGTGCTGAGGAATTGATCCGCCGTTATGGTGCTGTTTCTTCTGGTGGCATGATTCAGCATATCACTTATCCAGATGACTTTATGTCACAGCAGGAAACAACAATTTCTCAGATAGTAGCTCTTGCTGATGATCCGCTTATGAAAGCTATTGTTGTTAATCAGGGTGTTCCAGGAACAGCTGAAGCTTTCCGCCGTATTAAAGAAAATCATCCTGATATTCTTTGTTTTGCAGGTGAGCCACATGAAGATCCTCTGGTAATCCAGAAATCAGCTGATTTGGCTATTAGCAATGACTTTATGTCACGTGGTTATACAATTATCTGGGCTGCTAAAGAAATGGGAGCTAAAACATTTGTCCATATTTCTTTCCCACGCCATATGTCTTATGAAACACTTGGTCTTCGCCGTAACATCATGGAACAGGCTTGTAAAGATCTTGGATTGCAGTTTGTATTTGAAACAGCTCCTGATCCAACAAGTGATGTCGGTGTTGCTGGTGCTCAGCAGTTTATCCTTGAAAAAGTTCCACAGTGGATTGAAAAATATGGCAAAGAAACAGCATTCTTCTGTACAAATGATGCTCACACAGAACCTCTGTTAAAGCAGTTGGCACAGTATGGTGGTATGTTTGTTGAAGCTGACCTCCCATCTCCTTTAATGGGATATCCTGGAGCTTTTGGTATCGATTTGACCCAGGAAGCTGGAAACTTCCCTGCAATTCTTAAGAAAGTTGAGCAGGTTGTTGTTGAAAAGGCTGGTCCAGGTCGCTTTGGTACTTGGGCATTCTCTTATGGATTTACGGTAAGTGCTGGTCTTGGTGAATATGCAAAACGTATTCTTGAAGGTACAGCAAGCAAAGATAGCAGTGCTGATCTGTTTAAGGCTCTTGGAGAGTTTACTCCTGGTGCAAAATGGAATGGTGGTTATTATGTAGACCAGAATACTGGTGTTCGTGCAAAGAACCAGATCTTGGTATACATGGATACTTATATCATGGGTAAGGGATACCTGCCTACAACTGGTGTTGAAGTTCCAGAAAAATACTTCAAAATTAAATTTACAAAATAATGTAATGTAACATGAATATACCCCGCCCGATAGAGGTGCGGGGTATATTCATCATTAGGATTCACATGAAAGATGATACCCCCCTATTACGCTTACAAAGCGTAACAAAAGAGTTTTCAGGAACTGTTGTTCTTGAAGATGTAACATTTGACCTACATAAAGGTGAAATTTTAGGTCTTGTCGGTGAAAATGGTGCTGGTAAGACAACTTTGATGAGTATACTGTTTGGTATGCCTGTTATCAGTGCAACAGGTGGTTATGGTGGCAGTATACAGATTGATGGTACTGAAGTTCATTTTAAGACCCCATTTGAAGCTCTTGATGCTGGTATTGGTATGGTTCATCAGGAGTTTTCTCTGATTCCAGGTTTTACTACAACTGAAAATATCATGCTCAATCGTGAGGTAACTAAGTCAAATATCATGGTTGATATTTTTGGTCCACGAATGAGTGTTCTTGATAGAGCAGCCATGAAAAAGCGAACTCAGACTGCAATTGCTAAATTAGGTGTAAATATTGATCCAGGTATGAAAGTTTCTGAAATGCCTGTTGGTCATAAGCAATTTACTGAAATTGCACGTGAAATTGATCGTGATAACGTTCGCTTGCTCGTTTTTGATGAGCCAACTGCTGTTTTGACAGAATCTGAAGCGGAGATTCTTTTAAAGACTGTTAAGGAACTTGCAGCTTCTGGTATTGCCGTTATTTTTATTTCACATCGCTTACAAGAAGTAATGAATATATGTGATCGTGTTGTTACACTTCGTGATGGTAAAACGGTTCGCGATGTAGCAATTTCTGAGACTAATGTATCTGATATAGCAGCTTCTATGGTTGGTCGTACCACTACAGCTGAGCATTTAAAGAAACATCAGGAGCTCAATGCTCTGGAAAAGGATCAAAAACTTCCTGATGAGCATATTTTGACTGTTGAGCATTTGTGGGTTGATATGCCTGGTGAGACTGTCAGAGATGTGTCATTCTCTGTACGTAAGGGAGAAATTCTTGGTATTGCAGGTCTTGCTGGACAGGGAAAGCTTGGTATTCCTAATGGTATTATGGGATTGTTCCCTGCAGGTGGAAAAGTAGTCTTTAAAGATAAAGAAATACCATTAAATAATGCTGCTGAAGTTTTGAAAAATAAAATGGCTTTTGTTTCGGAAGATCGTCGTGGTGTTGGTTTGCTGCTTGATGAAAGTCTTGACTGGAATATGGGCTTTTCAGCCATGCAGGTAAATGGTGATTTCTTAAAATCATACTTTGGTGGTTTAATAAAACTTCGTGACGAAAAAGCTCTGCGTGAAAATGCAGATAAATATATAAAGATGCTGGAAATTAAATGTACCGGTGCATATCAAAAAGCTAAAGAACTTTCTGGAGGTAATCAGCAGAAGGTCTGTCTGGCAAAGGCATTTAGCTTAAATCCTGAATTATTGTTTGTTTCTGAGCCAACTCGTGGTATTGATGTTGGTGCAAAAGCAATCGTTCTTGATATCCTGCGAGAATATAATCGCACTAAGGGCACAACAATTGTTATGGTTTCAAGTGAACTAGAAGAATTGCGCTCTATCTGTGATCGTGTAGCTGTCGTTTCAGCAGGTAAGATTGCCGGTATTTTGCAGCCTACAGAGGAACCAGCAAAGTTTGCAATGCTTATGTCTGGTTTATCTATCGATTCTATGGAGGCTGGAAAATGACACTTATCAATGAAAGTTTAAAAGAAAAACTAAAAGAGTTTGGCTTGCCTCGATTGATTATTGCAGGCTTTCTTGTGGTGTTGTTTATAATGGCTCCTTTTGTAGGAGTTTCGATGGCGGCATCACTGAGAGATATTTGTAACCGATTTGGTCAAAATGTATTGTTGACATTGGCTATGGTTCCAATGATCTTGTCTGGAGCAGGGTTAAACTTTGGTTTGTCATTGGGCGTAATCAGCGGTTTGCTGGGATCTACATTGGCAATGCAGTTTGGTTTAACCGGATGGGCTGGTATTTTTGGTGCAATGGCACTATCCATTCCGTTTGGTATTTTGTTTGGGTGGTTATATAGCTGTTTGCTCAATCGTGTCCGTGGCGAAGAAATGACAATTGCCCTTTATGTCGGTTTTGCTGCAGTTATGTTTATGTCCATTATGTGGCTGGTTCTCCCTTATACAAGCGAAAACATGGTATGGGGATATAAGGGCCAGGGATTGCGTACGACAATTACATTGGATGGTTACTGGGTTAAACAGTTGAGCTATTTTCTTATGATTAAGATAGGCGATTTTGAGTTCCCTACAGGAATGATTTTGTTCTGTTTGCTCTGCTGCTTGGGAATGTCAATTTTTATGCGCAGTAAGACAGGAACTGCAATAATCGCTGTTGGCTCAAATGCTGATTATGCCCGTTCAAGTGGTATTAATATCAATAAAATGCGTAGCATCAGTGTTGTTGTATCAACAGTAGTTGGTGCTATTGGTATTTTGATTTACCAGCAGAGCTATGGATTTATTCAGTTGTATCAAGCTCCTTTGTATATGGCTTTTCCTGCTGTTGCTGCTGTATTGATAGGTGGTGCTTCTGTTAATAAGGCTTCTGTTGCCAACGTTATTATAGGTACCGTCTTATTTCAGGGAATCCTGACATTAACGCCATCTGTTATTAATAGTATTCTTCAAACTGATGTGTCTGAAGTTATCCGTATTGTATTGTCAAACGGTATGATTTTGTATGCATTGACTCGAAAGACAGGAGCGACAAGATAATGAAAGATATAAATGTTTCAAAAGTCAGAGGGTTCTTGGCTGATTATCTAGTTGCAGAACTGTTTTTGGCATTAACTATAGTTTCAATCCCGTTATCAGGATATTCTGGTCAGTTTATTTTGCAGGAAATCCTTAATCGTATTGGACGAAACGCCTTTTTGGTATTTTCTTTGATATTGCCAATTATGGCCGGTATGGGTATCAACTTTGGTATGGTACTTGGTGCTATGGCTGGACAGATAGGTCTCATTTTTGCAATGGACTGGGGAATCTCAGGAATCCAAGGTCTTGTATTTGCAGCATTAATAGGTATGCCAATTTCTGTTGTCTTAGGATGGATCGCTGGTACTATTTTGAACAAAGCTCGCGGTCGTGAAATGGTAACTAGCTATATTTTGGGATTCTTTTTTAACGGTGTTTATCAGTTTTTTGTACTGTACCTGTTTGGTTCTTTGTTCCCATTGCATAACAAGGCAATTGCTTTGTCTCGTGGCTATGGTGTCCGTAATACCTTAAATCTTGATCCTGTACGTCAGGTTTTGGACAACGTGCTGATGTTGCGTGTTGGTGGAGTTAATATTCCGCTTTCGAGCTATTTGGTAGTTGTTGCATTGTGTTTCTTTATCGTTTGGTTTAGAAAAACTAAGCTTGGTCAGGATATGCGTGCTGTTGGTCAAAATCAGTCTGTATCAAACTCTGCTGGTATCCCTGTTGAGCGTACCCGTATTGTTTCAATCGTTATTTCTACGGTTTTGGCATGTATGGGACAGATTATCTTTTTGCAAAACATGGGTAATATGCAGACATACAATGCTCATGACCAGACCGGATTTTTTGCAGCGGCGGCTATTCTTGTTGGTGGAGCTTCAGCATCTAAGGCTAGTATCACTAACTGTTTTGCCGGTGTTGTGTTATTGCATTTGATGTATATTGTTGTACCTCGTGCAGGACAAAACCTCTTTGGCAATGCAAATATCGGTGAGTACTTTAGACAGTTTATTGGTTATGGCGTTATTGCACTGGCTCTTGTTATCCATGCATGGCGGACAAGACGTAATGCAGAAAAAGCTCGTGAAAATCTTAGACAGGGTGCTATGGGAGGTAATGCATAATGGCTATTACAAATAAAAGAGGCGTAATCGTTCGTTCTGTTTTGATTGTCGTTTATGTATTGCTTGCTATTGTGATGTTTACTACAGGCAGATCTCATACCGTACTTATTGATAATAAAAAAGCCGAAGATGGATCATATAACGCAATCAATGGTATGACAGTTAAATTAAATAATCAAAAGCCTTCAGAATTTATGAAAGGTGATAGAGATAAGTTTACTGTAAAGGGACAGACTTTAAAAATCCATGTAGAGTCATTTGATGGCATGATCGAAAAAACATGGACGGTAAAAATACCAATGAAGCAAGATGCTGTTCTTATTTCAATACCAAAGCTCGCCAATGATATTGACGGAGCTATGGAACCATTTGACTTAAACTAGTAACGCGCATATTTGTTTAAAACAAGTAAGGCTGTTTTTATGCATGTATCGTGTATAAAAACAGCCTTTTTTTTATAAAGCTAACGCTATCTGATCTAATGCCTGTTTAATAATACTGGTAGGACAGGCAATGTTAAATCGCTCAAATTGTTCTCCACTTTTACCAAAGATACTGCCTTCATCTAACCATACCTTTGCCTTATTACTGATACGGTCGTTTAGCTCTGCATCGGTATAGCCGTAGCCTGAAAAATCAATCCAGACAAGGTATGTACCTTGTGGCTCGACAAGCCGTGCTGTGGGTAGGTGCTCGGCTAGGTATGTACGGACAAATGCAAGATTTTTTGCCAGGTACGCTTTTAGTTGGCTAAACCACTCATCTCCGTGTGCGTAGGCTGCAACAGAAGCTTTGAGTGCGATGGTATTCATTTCGCAATATCCGGTACGGTCTATTTCGTCAACAAATTGAGAGCGCAGTGTTTTGTTTGGAATAAAAATGTTGGAACACTGCAAGCCTGCAATGTTGAATGTTTTGCTGGGAGCTGTACAGACAATGGTTTGATCTTGTAAGTCAGGGCAAGCAAGAATAAAAGGCGTGTGGGTAAAACCGTCATAGGTAAAGTCTGCATGAATTTCATCAGATACAATAAGGACATTGTGTTTTTTACAGATGCTTCCTATTTTTTGTAGCTCATCTTTAGTCCATACGCGTCCAACTGGATTGTGTGGAGAACATAAGATAAAAATACGTACATTGTTTTCAATGATTTTTTGTTCAAAGTCAGTAAAATCAATGATATATGATCCATCTTTATAGACAAGATCATTGCTGACAAGTTTACGGTTATTTTTTTGTATTTGATTGCTAAACGGATAATATACCGGCTGTTGAATTAAAATGGCATCCCCTTCTTTTGAAAAAGCACGAATTGCTTGCGAGATGGCAAATACGACACCTGGGGTGGTAACCAGCCAGTCTTTTTTGACTGTCCAATTGTGGTGAGACTGCATCCATGACGCAATTGCATCAAAATACGTATGATCTGGACTTGAGTATCCATAAATACCATGGTTAGCTGTATCATGTATGGCTTGTAAAATAGGATCTGCACATTGAAAGTCCATGTCTGCAACCCAAAGGGGTAAAATATCTTCTGCTTTACCACGCTCTTTGGCTGCATCATATTTGATGCACATGGTGCCTTTTCTTGGGATAATCTCATCAAAGTTATATGTTTTCATAAATTCTCTCCTTTTGACTATAATCGTATAATTTAGAGTAAGTTGCAATAGTTTTGACAAATAGAGACTTACAATATCGTAACGATTATGGAAGGGGAGATAATGCAAAAATCAGACGCCAGAAACCTATCAGATGGTATTTGATGATATTCCGGTCGGAGCTGTCATCAGTATTGACGCAAATCTCTTTTCACTTATCAGTCATAGTTATGGATATCATGCGTTTACAGGGTCTAAGTCCAATGTCGTAGTGGAAGCTGGACAGAATGTCGTAAATATTGAAATGACATATATTGGCAAAAATGCACCTGATGCTTCTAGCTCGCCGTCGTCGCCGTTAAATGATCAATTTGGTAATAATGTTTACGACATTTACGTATATGATACTGGTAAATATAATATAATGGCTCCAAGTTCTGTTTCTGCGTATAGGATTGTTTCCGAAGGTTTGTATGAAGGTGATATAAATTCCAATGGTACACTCAAACTTAAGGAATATCTTTACCAAAACTATACGCGTGATGGTAGTGGAACTATGACTTGGAGTGATTATACATTTGTCGATTATCCGCAAACGGTGGATGTACCGTACGAAATCTCTGGATATATCACTGGCTTTACCTTTACCAGTGCCAATGGTCTAACGTATCAGTTTTAAATGGAGTAAGATGCTGGGTGCATATCACATAGGATGATGGTATCCGATCACTTAGGATGGTACCATCACCATAGCGAGGATGATGGTATCCGATTAGTTAAGATGATGGTATCCGATTAGCGAGGGTGAAGGCATCACCCAAGACTGTTTTATCTGTCTTCTCTAAAATACGGAATTCCTAAACTTTCAGGCGGTTGATACTCTTGCTTTTTTTGCATACTGGTTATGACAAGAACAATAATGGTAACAAGGTATTGAGACATCTTAAATAGCTCTTGCGTACTACGTGAGAGATTTGGGATATACAGATACAGGATGTAGAGGGCGCCAAATAAAAAGGAGCCTGCAATTGCTTTTTTTGTATCCCAGAGCGAAAAAATAACGAGTGCAATTGCTAGCCAGCCTCGGTCTCCAAAACCATTATTAGTCCAGGTACCACCGAGATAGTCCATGACAAAAAATAGTCCCCCAAAGCCTGCGATAATGCCCCCGACAATGGTAGCAATATATGTATATTTTTGGATATCAATACCTGCAGCATCGGCTGCTGAGGGATTTTCACCAATGGCTCGAAGTTGTAATCCGACTTTAGTACGTTGCAAAAACCATGACAGTGCAAATGCTAATAGTATAGCAAGATAGGTTAAAAATCCGTATGAAAATAAAAGAGATCCGAGCACTGGTATTTTTGAAAGCAGTGGAATTTGTGTCTTATATACTTGTGCGGTTGTCGCTACAGAAATTTGTCCGACACCTCCTGCAAGTTTTGAGAGCGATCCCCCAAAAAAATTACCGAAACCGATACCAAATGTGGTTAATGCAAGTCCTACGACATTTTGATTTGTCCTGAGGCTGATAGTAAGGTATGCATAAATACTTGCCCCGAGTCCCGTAAACACTATTGAGCAAAGCAGGGATATAACTAATCCTACTATTGGTATGGGATGTGTGGCATTGAGCTCATAATAGTAAGCTCCTATAAGACCTGATACACCACCAATATACATCAAACCTGGAATTCCTAAATTAAGTTTTCCAGATTTTTCAGTCAGAATTTCGCCGATGGAGCCATACAGTATGCCAATACCTTGTGTTATGGATTTCTGTATAAAAATAAGTAAAATAGTTGTCATTTTTGTGTCTCCTTTTTTTTCTTTTGTATGGCTATGCTATAATGAATAAAGAAATCGCTACTTATTAAAAAGAAAATTATGATGCCTGTTAGGATTTCTGAAACATTCTCATTGAGACCAAATTGAGTTGCGATTTGAATGGCTCCATTTTCCATAGTAACAAGTAATAAGGATATGCAAAGCATACTCAGCGTATTAAATGAAGACATCCACGTAACGATTATGGCTGTAAATCCTCGCCCTCCTGCGAGACTTGTGGAAATGGTATGGCTTGCTCCTGAAACAACAAGAGCTCCTGCTAAACCGCATATTGCACCAGATACTGCCATTGTTCTGATGATTACTGTAGAAACTTGTATACCGGCATATTTTGCAGTGTTCCAACTTTCGCCGACGACAGCTAATTCGTATCCTTGTTTTGTTGCAGTCAGATAATACTTGATAAAACTAACCGCAATAATGACAAGTAAAATATTAACTCCATATTTTAATCCAAAAACTGGTGGAAACCATCCTGCATTAGTTGTTCCATTGATAATGCCTACCGTATTAGAACCTGCAGGATTTTCCCAAAAGACAATGCAAAACGTAATGAGCTGGATGGCAATATAGTTCATCATCAGGGTAAATAATGACTCGTTAGTATTGTATTTTGCCTTAAATATGGCCGGTATGATACCCCAGAGCATTCCTGCCAAACAGCTTGCGATAATGATTGCCGTGAGGAGCAGCCAATGGGGGAGGAATGGCAGGTATATCATGAGCATCGCAGAAGCGAGCCCTCCCATAAGAATTTGACCTTCTGCTCCGATGTTCCAAAACCGCATCTTAAAAGCAGGAACCAGTCCTTCTGCTACGAGGAATAAAACGAGCATATCACGGATGGTAACCCAAAAACGTCTGTTTGTTCCCCAAGCTCCGTTGATAATCTCTCTAAAGACTCCGAGAGGGTTAAGACCGGTAATGCCAATGATTATAAAACTACAGACAATGAGCGCTGTAATAATGGCAAAAATGCGGTATCCGATTGTATGCCCCAGAGGAATCTCGTCTTTTTTTGAAATACGTATATCTATAATCATTTGTTGTCTCCGTCAGATGTCATTAGTATGCCTAATTCCTCTTTAGTAGTTTTTCGTGCATCAACGATACCGGTAATGTGTCCATTATATAGAACGAGGATTCTGTCACTTAATTCGATGAGTACATCAAGATCCTCAATAAGGCTGATAACGGCACATCCGCGTTCTTTTTCTTTGTTTAATTGGTTGTAAATTGCATAGGAAGAATTGATGTCCAATCCTCTTACGGGATAGGCAACTAGCAAGACGCCTGGTTGTGATGAAATTTCTCTTCCGACTAATACTTTTTGAATGTTTCCGCCAGATAATCTTCTTACAGGGTACTCTGTAGATGGTGTTACGACTCCCATCTTTTGTATAATAGCTTCTGCCTTTTTTTTGTGTGATGTATAGTCTGTAATTGAAATATGCCTGTCTTTATAATTAGTTAAAATAACATTTTTTGATATGCCCATGGAACCGATAAGGCCCATGCCGAGGCGATCTTCTGGAACAAACGCTATGGAAGCTCCTGCCTGCTTGATTTTTTGCGGAGTAAGACCACTGATGGTAATGGGTTTGTCAGTTTGGTCATAATATATGATTGAGCCTGTTGCGCTTTGAATGCCAGCAATGGCTTCAAAGAGCTCTTTTGTACCGCTGCCTGAAATTCCTGCAATTCCAAGTATTTCACCACTGTGTGCGGTAAATGAGATATTTTTTAAAACGTGTATGTTATCTTTATTGGTAACGGTTAGGTTTTCTACCGTAAGCCTGCGTTTTGTATTTTGAGGTACCGAGCGTTGTATGTTGAGTGGTACTTTTTGTCCAACCATGAGCTCGGTAAGGTGTGCTATTGTAGCATCTTTAGTGGCTATAGTATCGATGTACTCTCCCTTACGCAGGATAGATACTCTATCAGAAATTTCCAAAACTTCGTTTAGTTTGTGCGTAATGATGACGATAGCTTTGCCCGCATCTCGCATGGCTTTGAGGATTTTAAAGAGATTTGTTGTCTCTTGAGGAGTGAGAACTGCTGTTGGTTCATCAAGTATCAAGATATCAGCACCTTGATAGAGCGTCTTGACGATTTCGACTGTTTGTTTTTGTGATATCGACATAGAATATATCTTTTGGTCAAGATTAATCTTAAAGCCATAGGAATCACAAATGGTTTGTATATCCTTTTTGATCTGATCGAGATGTAAAACCGATTGTTCTGATTGACCGAGAATAATGTTTTCTGTGGCGGTAAACACATTGACTAGTTTGTAATGTTGATGAATCATGCCTATTTTTAAAGTATGGGCATCTTGTGGTGAGTGTATGATTACTTCCTTATCGTTAACATAGATGTGTCCACTGTCTGGTCTGTATATACCAGAAATGATATTCATCAATGTTGTTTTGCCACTACCGTTTTCGCCTAGAATGGCAAGAATTTCATGTTTTCGTATTGAAAGTGATATATTGTTATTTGCAAGTACTTTTCCAAAGCGCTTGCAAATTTGTTTTAGTTCAATTGCATTTGTTGTAGTCACTGTGTATACCTTTTTTTGACAGTATCTAATACAGATTTGATTAGATACTGTCAGTGTTTTTTTAGTTTGTTGTCAGTTCAGTGATGCCGTCGATATGGAGATCAAAGGCCGGTGCTGATGCCAATTCTTGTTCATGGAAGTAACCGTTAGATACATAGTCAGCATATTTTGCCCAGTCGCCGCCAGAGGCAATGAGACTTTCGAGTGTCTTACCGCCAATGGTAAAAGAGGATGTATCAAATACATGGATGGAACCATTTTTGATGTTTTCAATTGCCTTGTCGGTAATGTTCTTTACATCTGTACCAGTAATTTTTGTATTAATTGGGGTGATGTATACGGCATTGTTTGAGTATCCTTTTGACCAGTTGGTAGGAATTTCAGTCTTTTCCATGACGGCTTTTGCTGATGCTGTGTAATAGGCTCCCCAGTTTAGGGCTGCAGATGTTAATGCGCAGTCAGGAGCAACTTGTGTCATATCAACATTATATCCTACGCAAGGTACTCCATATGCCTGACACGTTGTAGGTGCTCCTGTAGTATCAGCATGCTGGCTGATAAGTACACATTTATCGGCAATGAGCGACTCTGCGGTTTCTTTTTCAAGTGTTATATCTGCCCAGCTATTTGTATAGCGGACTACCATTGTTGCCTTTGGACAGACGCTGCGGACTCCTAAGAAAAATGATGTGTAGCCAGAAATAACTTCAGCATAAGGGAATGCTCCTACATATCCTATTTTAGCCTGTGCGTCAGTAATGATACCTTTCTGTATCATGTCGTTTAATTTTAATCCTGCTACGATACCAGAAACATAGCGTGACTGATAGACTGAAGGCATAAAGTTATGCATATTTTTAAGTCCTGACAGTGCAGCTTGATATCCTGTTGCATGACTAAATTGAATTTCTGGATACTCCTTTGCGGTTTGGAGTAGATAAGACTCATGTCCAAAGCTGGTTGCGATGATATAGCGACATCCCTGTTCTGCAAGGTCGACGGCAGCATCATAGGCTTTTTCATCTTCGGGAATGTTTTTCTTTTCAATGACTTGATTATCCTGTAGTCCGAGAGCCTTTTTCATTTCGGCAATACCTTTCATGTGGGCTTCTGTGTAACCTTCATTTTCGTCGCCGATATAAATAACGCCGACTTTAAATGTGGAAGAGGTACTTTTTGTTGCATCTGGTTTTCCTGCGGCAAAGGCTGGTACTAGAAATCCCAGGGCGATAAGTGTTGTAATAAAGCTTTTTTTCATTTCTCGTCTCCTTGTGTAAGAATAAAAAAATAAAGGCGTTGATTCATACCGTCTCATTTTGAAACGACATGAATCAACGCCTTTGTTACATTGTATATATCAGATAATAATTACAGTGTCAATAAAGAAATGTAGTTTTTTTATTCTTCATCCTCATATCGCCACTTTTGCTTTTTTTGTTTGGTATGTTTGGGTTGTCTTTGTGCTGCGACAATATCATTTTCAGTAAAAAGGGTAAGGGTTTTTTCGGTACGTTGACGATTACGTTTATCCTCTTGCGAAAGATATATAGTTGAGTCCACTTTTTTGATGAGTATATTGTTTACAGAGTCTAAGCGGACAGACCAACAGCCTTTGCCACTTTCCTCCAGAAAAGTCATTGCTGCCTCTATATCTTGAATACGTATGCTTGCAGATTTTTTATTTTGGATATTGAAGGTAGTGCGTATTTCTTTTGCAAGTATGCTGTCAGGATACGGAGCTTTTTTGTCCCCAAGTTTTTCGAGTGCTGTAGCAATTGCTTGTTGTAAAATAGTAAGTTTTGATGAATCCATAGTAATGGCTAGTATAGCAATTTACTAATATACAAGCAAATTCAAAAGCTATTTTTTTGTAATTGGAATTGTCATTCTATGCACTACGGTCTTTGCAATCTGTAAATCGGTTGATGAAAGATGACGAAGGTCGTGGAGAATTGAATTTATTTCATCGCTAGTTTGCTGTTTTGGTGACTCAGAGCCTGTTACAAGGTATTCGACACTTACTTCGAGGACCTTTGCGATTTTGACGGCAGTTTCGGCAGAAGGGGTACTTCCTAATTTTATTCCTTGTCCGATATTTGTAAGGCTAAAACCACATTCTTTAGCAAGATACGTTCTGTTGATTCCCTTATACTCTAATTCTTCATCAACTCTTCGCCAAAAATCACTCATATAGTGATGATGTAAGAAATATCTGATTTTTTCGCTTAAAACTGTAGTATTACTGACTTTTTATGATATAATCAGTAATTACTGATTAATTAATGTATAGTCAGAATAACTTTAGCGGAAGTAATCTGTGTCTCAAAATGTGGAAAATAAAATAAATTCCTACTCAGAAGAAATACTCTCAATTCTCCTCATTGACCGAACAACAGGAAAAAATATCCTTTGGGCAACTGACGACTATGCGCCAATCAGTGCACAGTCCCAGATACAGCTTGTACAGATTACCGGTAGTAACGAAGGGCGTATAAAGCCTCGTATTCAAAAAGAAAAAGAAGCACAGGTGCAGCGCACCCGCAACAAGGCAGAAGTTTTTACACCGAGTTGGATTTGTAATGCCCAGAATAATCTGATTGATGAAGCATGGTTTGGAAGAAAAGAAGTGTTTAATTCACTTGAACTTGCTGTGAACGGACAACCAAATGAAAAAAAGTGGATTTCCACAAAAAACAAAATTGCTTTTTCTACAAACATTGAAAGTGGAAAAACTTGGCAGGATTACATAAAACTCACACGCCTTGAAATCTCTTGCGGAGAAGCTCCTTACCTAGTTAGTCGTTATGACACGGTAACAGGAAAACATATAAAGCTTGCAGACCGCATTGGGATTTTAGATCGTAAGATGCGTGTTGTCTGTGAGAATGCTACGAACGAAGCTGAATATTTTTTATGGACTCAGATTGCTTTTCAAAACAGCTACGGTTTTGAGCTGCAGGGTGACAATTTGCTTTTAGCCCGCATAAACATGCTTTTGTCTTTCAATGAATATACAAAGTGCTTTGCAAAGCGACTCCCAACGGAAAAAGAACAGCAAAAAATCGCAGAAATCATCTCGTGGAACTTGTGGCAAATGGATGGGCTAACTTTTTGTACACCTTTTTCATCAGGTAATGACAGCGGACAAGATTTTTTGTTTGCAGAAATGAACGTAAGAGAAAACTTCCCTTGCCAAATTATGGATTGGAAAACGAACAAAACGACACTCTATAAATCACTTCTCAAAAAGCGAGGTGCGTAATGGAAAAACAGGAAGAAAAACAGTCTGCAACTTTTAAAAACACATTTTCCTATAAACTGATTTATGTTTTTGCAATCACTGACAATGCACACTCAGGTAGTATAAAAGTGGGCGATACAAAACTCGACACCGATTTGACACAAGACCGCTTGCAACCAAATTGTCGGGAACTGAATCAGGCTGCCCTTGAACGCATCCGAGCTTATACAAAAACGGCTGCCGTAAGTGTAACACTTCTGCATACAGAACTTGCAATCCGCACAATCCAGAAAAAAGACGGAAGTTGGAATATAGAAAGTTTCCGCGATTACGACGTTCACCGTGTTTTATTGAATTCTGGAATAAAAAAGAAAACCTTTAATGGCGAAAAGCTGGGAAACGAGTGGTTCTGCTGTGATGATGTTACAGCAATAAAAGCTATTACTGCGGTCAAACACGGAGACGCCGCAATCGATACGCTTATTCCCATGGAAAAGTTTATTCCGATAAACTTCCGTCCTGAGCAAAAAAAAGCTATTGAAAAGACGGTTAAGCAGTTCAAAAAGTCACCGCGTATGCTCTGGAACGCAAAGATGCGTTTTGGAAAAACGCTGTCAGCACTTGAAGTGGTTCGTCGTATGAATTTCAAGCGAACCGTATTGATTACGCATCGCCCGGTAGTTGATGACGGCTGGCATGAGGACTTCGGAAAGATATTTACAAAAGAAGACAAATATCGCTACGGTTCAAAGAAAGTAGGTATCGAAATATCTGACCTAGAAAAGACTTTCCAAAAAGAAGGCAAGCATTACATCTATTTTGCTTCGATTCAAGATTTGCGAGGTTCAAAAATTGTTGGCGGTAAATTCGACAAAAACGATGCTGTTTTTAACATAGATTGGGACTGTTTAATCATTGATGAAGCGCACGAAGGAACGACAACAGAACTTGGCGACAAAGTGAAGAGCATTCTGTTTAAGCCGGAAAAGGGTACAAGGCTTCTGGAACTTTCGGGAACTCCTTTTAACATTCTTTCTAGCTACGAAGATGATGAGGAAAGTGTGTTCACCTGGGATTATGTAATGGAACAACGTGCCAAGAGTGAATGGGAAGAAAGTCACTTTGGCGATTCAAACCCTTATGCTGACTTACCAGAAATGCGCATGTATACCTACGATTTGGGCAAACTCATCAAAGGCGATTTTGTTGATGTAGGCGACAAAGCCTTTAACTTTGCAGAATTTTTCCGCACGAATGTGAATGGTACTTTTGTTCACGAAAAAGAAGTAAATGACTTTTTAAATCTTCTTACAAAACAAGACAAACAAAGTCTATATCCGTTCAGTTGCAAAGACTACATAAATCTTTTTCATCATAGTTTGTGGATGGTGCCTGGTGTAAAAGAAGCGCTCGCATTGCAGCATTTGCTTGAATCGCATCCTGTGTTTTGCAATTTTAAGGTTGTGAATGTTGCGGGTGATGGAGACCCTGACGATCCGACTGGAGAAGCTCTTGAAGCTGTTCGTAATGCGATTAAAGATGCAGACGATGACGGCTACACCATTACCTTAAGTTGCGGAAAGCTCACCACCGGCGTCAGCGTAAAGCCGTGGACTGCAGTCTTTATGCTCTATGGTACATACTCAACCAAAGCAGCTGGTTATTTGCAGACTATTTTCCGTGTACAAACGCCGTGTAATGAATACGGAAAGAGCAAGACATGCGCTTATGTCTTTGATTTTGCCCCAGACAGAACGCTCAAAATGGTTGCTGATGCTGTTACTCTAAACACAAAAGTTGGAAAAACAAAACTTGATGACAAAAACCGCTTAGGGGAATTCCTAAATTTCTGTCCGGTAATTGGTATTACAGGAAGCACTATGAAGCCCTATCAAGTAAACAGCCTGCTGCAGCAGTTAAAATCAGCCTATGCGGAGCGAGCCGTAACAAAAGGTTTTGACGACACTAGTATTTACAATGATGAACTTTTGAAATTAAGTGATGTTGAAATAAAGCGCTTCAATGAGTTGCAGAGAATCATTGGACAGACAAAGGCAAATAATGCCGGTGACAAAATAGATGTGAACAAACAGGGGCTGACCGAAGAGGAATATGCGAAATCTAGCTCCTTGCCAGAAAAACGCGAAAAACCAGAGCTGTCAGCAGAAGATCAGGAATTAAAAGAAAAGCTATTGGAAGCAAAAAAGCAGCGTCAGACTGCTATCAGCATTTTGCGCGGAATTTCAATCCGTATGCCGCTTTTGATTTACGGTGCACGTGGAAAGAATGGAGATGAAATTCCGATAACCGAAGACATTACCCTCAAAAAATTTGTGGACCTTGTGGATGAAACTTCATGGGAAGAGTTTATGCCACGCGGAGTTACAAAAGAAAAATTCAAAGAATTTGAAAATTATTACGACGAAGATGTTTTTATAGCTGCGGGAAAGAGAATCCGAAACCTAGTGCTTGCTGCTGATAAACTGAATGTAACTGAACGTGTAAAAAAGATTTCAGAGATTTTCTCTTATTTTAGAAACCCAGACAAAGAAACGGTTTTGACTCCCTGGCGAGTTGTGAACATGCACATGGGCAACTGTCTGGGTGGCTGGTCATTCTTTGATAAGAGTTATGAAAAGGCTATCGGCGAAAATGAAAGCCCGCATTTTATAGATGTAGAAAGCGTGACGGAAAAAACGCTGGGAAGCGCAAACGCAAAGATTCTGGAAATAAACAGCAAGACCGGTCTTTACCCGCTCTACTGCGCCTATTCGATTTTTCGAGCAAAACAGTATCTGCATCCTCAGATTTCAGAAAATGTGCTCTGGGAAGAAACGATCAAAGAAAACATTTTTGTTATCTGCAAAACTCCTATGGCAAAAGCAATCACACAAAGAACGCTCTGCGGTTTTACCGCTACAAAGATAAACGCACATGCTTTTGACCATCTGGTAAACGACTTGAAGAACAAGAGCGAGCAGTTTGTAAAAGACATTACAACACAAAAATTCTGGAACAAAGGAAACGGAACTATGGAATTTGACGCAATCGTGGGAAATCCACCATATCAAAGTGAAACAGATGGTGCAGGACGCCAGGCCATACCTCTTTACAATTTATTCATGCATAATGCAAAAAAAGCTTTACCGAATTTTATTTCAATGATTATGCCGGCACGGTGGTTTGCAGGAGGTATGGGACTAGACGATTTCAGAAATGAGATGATGAGGGACAAACATGTACAATGCATTTTTGATTATGTAAACTCTAAAGATTGTTTTCCACAGATTAGTATTAGTGGAGGAATTTGTTATCTTCTTTGGAATAAGAACTATACTGGGGATTGTACCTTCTCTAATACTAAAAATGGCAATACAACAATCTGCAAAAGATCATTGGACGAATTCTCTGTAATAGTTCGTTACAATGAATCAATTTCAATATTACGAAAAATCAAATCTGTAAACTCTGAATCTATAGATTCGATAATTAGCCCATTAATGCCATTTGGTCTTTCTACTAATGTGCGTGGTTTTAAAGAAAAATCAGACATAAATAATTTAACTTTATATGCGAGCGATTCAATAACATATATCTCAAAAGACAAAATCAAAAAAGGTATCAATATGATACCAAAATACAAAGTTTTTATGAGCAAAATGAGTGCGGAGCACGCTGGCGAACCTGATAAAAACGGAATGTTCTGTGTATTTACAAAAACTATGAGAGTTGCGAAACCTAATGAAGTATGTACACATTCCTATTTTGTAATAGGGTTATATGATACTGAAGCTGAGGCAAATGCTTTATTAAACTATCTCAAAACAAGATTTGTACGTTTTATAGTTTCCACAACTTTGAGTGCTGTAAATCTGTCAAAGCTTGTATTTTTCAATGTTCCTCTCCAAGACTTTACCCCGAACAGTGACATCGACTGGAGTAAAACTATTCCCGAAATCGACCGTCAGCTCTACAAAAAGTACAACTTGTCCGAGGAAGAAATCGCATTCATCGAAAAGATGATTAAGCCGATGTCATAAAACCTGCTGTCTTTTTTGTGAAATCGAGTTATACTGTAAACATGTTAAGGAGCGGAAGCTGCACTATGGCAGAAACATTGTTGAAAATGTATGAAACATTAGACCCGACTGCTCAACAGGAAGTATTTAATTTTATCTCATATCTTGTTTATAAATAGAAAAAAGTTATCGTTACTGTGACTGGTAGATCCAATGTTTTTAACTGCATACAAGATGACGGTGATAGTGTAATGCAACAATAGAAATGCTGTGATATAATAGTATTAATCTTTGGCGGGGAGACTGGTATTATGGATAAAGTTTTTCGCAAAACAAAAATCTATCTCGATACATCTGTTCTTAGCTATCTACAGCAGGAAGACAGCCCTGAACGTATGGCTTCTACGATACAGTTTTGGGAAGAACTGAAAAAGCGGGATGATTTAGATATTTATCTTTCTGATGTAACGCTCGCAGAAGTTTCTGAATGTTACGAACCGAAGAGATCTTTCTTGCAAGAGAAGCTGAAGGAAATACAATTCAGTTTTCTTGAAAAAGATGATGATGCTGAAAAACTTGCGAAACAAATAATTGACTTAGGTATTTTAACAAACAAAAGTCATGATGATTGTCTACATATAGCGATTGCGGTGTTGGAAGCTTGTAATTACATTGTTTCGTGGAATTTCAAACATCTTGTAAATGTGAAAACTATAAATGGAGTTCGGGCAATTACGAATCTAAAAGGTTTTAGCCAGATTGACATTATTACGCCAGAAATGCTTCTGAAAGGAGAGGATAATGACTAAGCCAACAATTTCTCCAAATTTTACCATTGATGACATCCACAAAATCCGTGAATACAACTGGGAACAGACGAAGGATCTTTCACCTGCAGAACAGATTGCCTATTATCACAATAAGGCACTGGCATTTCTAAATGAGGCAGGAATTGTTACTAAAGAAAAGAATACTGACCTTAAACAAAAAATAATGTAAATTACATCGTCTAGAGCAAGTCTCAAACAGCATTTTACCTTTTCTAAGTTATATAATCTCTAAGCTTTATTTTGATATGTGATGTGGTTACGAAAATAAAAAAAGGTCATCGTTTCCGATGACCTTTTCACGCCTCCTGCAGGTTTTGAACCTGCGACACATGGATTAACAGTCCATTGCTCTACCAGCTGAGCTAAGGAAGCATTGTTCTTTGTTAGAACGTGATATGATAATACCTAATTGAATAAATTATGTCAATACGGTTTATCCTTTTTTTATTATTTTTTTTGTTTTTTTTCTCTTTTCGCATAAGCAGCATCATGATACAATCGCCATTATATGAGTATAAAAGTAAATACAAGTGCTGATAAGGATATAGCTCTTGCTCAACGTAAAAAACAACTTCGTCACGACTGTCGCAATAGACTTGCTACGTTATGTAAGCAACAGCCTTTGTTTGCGCATGATGCTGGCAGACAGGCAGTTGAGCAACTCCGATCAACAAGGTTTTATACGTCGTGTCATGCAGTGTTTGCTTTTGTCTCGTATGGAAATGAAATTGATACCCGTCCTCTGCTTGATGCTGTTCTTGCAGATGGTAAACAATTACTGCTCCCGAGGATTATTCCTGATACTAATAAAATGGACTTTTACGCTATAGATGCTGCTGTACCATTAGACAACCAGCTGGAAACAGGGAGCTTTGGTATCAAAGAGCCTAAGGTCACATTAGAAAAAGTGGTAATGAGTGATTTTCCTTGTAATGCTTTGTTTATTGTGCCGGGCTTAGCCTTTACTGTGCAAGGTAATCGCTTGGGTAAAGGTAAAGGCTTTTATGATAGGTATATAGCAACTGTCAAAAATGAAGTTGCCTCTGACAGGCAGCCGGTCGCCTCCGTAGGAATGGGCTTTGAGGCTCAAGTGGTTACAGATATCCCTTGTGATGTCCTTGATATACCTCTAACCCATCTGGTGACGGAAGAGTCATTTTATACTTGTCACCAGTAGAGTCGATTATTTTTTTGCATCTTTTGAGTATAATCGGTATGGAGTCTGTTCCAGAATCCACTGCTGTAAAACCGTTATAAAATCAGATGCAGTACTTTGAGCTATAGTTTCATATTCATTGAGATAGTGGGTTGGATTGCCTGTTTTATTTACACTGTCTTGAATCAAAAGCGTTGTACCCCAATTTGTCTGGGTCTGTGATAATGTCTGCATAATCCAGGTATCCTTGATGTTCTGGATAAACAGGTCGCTTATACTGTTTGATATATCCTCTGGTGATAAAAGTGCCTTTATTTCTTGTACTGCTGCACTGTAGGCATCATCTACTGCTTTTGTATGTTTTACTTGTACAAACGTGAGTGTTGCCGCTTGTATTTCGTAGGAAGCAGGAATAAGACGTACGATATACTGTTTTGCCTCCAATAGGTTTTGGAGAGCATAGAGCAAAGCATTAAATCGCTCAAAATCAGGAGAATTTGGAGCCGGTGATGGTAACCAAAACTGTACCGGATCTAAAAACTCTGTAGTAGGTACCAGTATTTCTGGGCGAGGACCTGCTTTATCGGCAGTAACATCGGTAAAAAAGCGGTGCTCGATAGAAACTTTTTGCGTTCCTGTTTTAGAAAAATCTGGTCGTAACGGATAGTCATTTTGTTGGACAGTACCAGTATATACTTGCGCTGTATGAGACAGTCCTAAGTCTTTTTGTTTTTTGAGAATGCCAAGTTGCTCTTCAAGTAATGTCTTGTAATCATCGTCAGGAATGTTACCCGTAAGGATGAGACTGTATCGCTGTGCATCAAGCAGTGATGGATAGGTTTGGAGAATTGATAGGTAGGTGACATCTTGCAGTATGTCGTGCTGTGCATCAAAAAGTGCAGGATACGGTGTATTGTGATACAGTTTTTGTATAGCCGCACTGTATAATTGATAGACAGGATCTCCCATCTCGACACGATGAGTTGATTGTTTATTAAACAGTAATCCATCAGCTCTTGCAGGCATTATTGTACCGTAAATGATGGCTTGTGATATGCAGGTGAGACAGGTATGTACATCTTGAGGCAGGCACTCTACGGTTATGGTTCCATTGACAGTATTTGTTTGTGCAGTCACTTCGGGAATACCTGTTATGGTACCGGTGCTTTGTGCTGCGATAATACCGTCATGTATATTGTCTGCCAGTGCGTTGATGATAATTTCTTCTAGTCCGGGCGTTGTTGTTGCAGAGTGGAGATTCCCGCCTGCTATCGTTAAAGCAAGCACGACCGTTGTCGATGTGGGGTTCCTCTTAAAAATGACTGGAATACCATTGGATAATGTTGTGGTACTAAACTGCTGCGCATTTGTGTGGGCAAAAGCTTGTGCTGATAGGGGAAGTCCTATTGGTTGCTGTTCACTGGTGGTATCAGTTGTTGTGAGCACTTCATATAATTTTTGAGAATACCATGAGCCATTTTTTGTCGTTACCGTTTCGTATCCAGCATTTTTAAATGCTTTTGCATATTTGGTATAAATGTCACTGTTTACGAGAACAAAAACGTATGGTTCCTGTTGGTTGTAAGTATCGATAAGCTGTGTTGTATTTTCATCTTGTACGAGTTGTGGCTCCGAAAGCAATTGTTGGATTATGGTTTGAGTGCTGTTTTGAGCGGTACCGACTGCCCAAAATTGAGAGAGCATGTCCATAAAAACTGAGGAACTTTTAAAGCGTGTTTGGTATTCACTGATAAGTCTCTGCTTTGCAGTTATATATTCTTCTTGTGTACTTTGCGATGCTGCTGTTTGCATGAGAGATACGAAAGTGTCTGCTTGTTCCACCGGATTTGTTTTTGATTTTTCAAGCAAAGATTGGACTATAAGCCTGGAATTTCCATTTTTATGTGCAGCAGCGATATTGATGTATTCCTGATCTCGAATAGCAAGCTCTTTTGTTTCGCTTAGGTGCATTTTTATGGACGAATTACGGTTATTGAATGTCGCAGCGGCAATATTTGTCTGCATCAGAGATAATCCTGTGTACTGGACAACGATTTGTGTCATTTCTTTTGTAAATAATCTGTCATGTAATACAAATTTTCGTTGTGCGGTAGGTTTTATTACCGCTTTACCGTCATCACTGGGTGCTCCTAATGACGGCAGAGGGGAAGCGGTAAAATAGTGATGCAATAAGGAAAGAATATATGTTGCACGAATGCCTCCGCTGATAAAAAGGGCACTATTTTTAGGAGCATAATAATTACGTTCGATATTGGTTAAAATGGAACGTGTTTGTTCCAAGGTTGTTTTTGAAAACAGCGATGGGTAGATTCCAGACTCTTGCTTCCAAGGTGCAGTTGCAAAGATACGGGCATCGATACTGCTGTTGATAAAGCCTGCAGTACTGAAAGCATTTTGCATGACAGATTCTTTTAGGTTTTCAAATTCCCTTTGCAAGTCGCTGTCGATAAAGAGTGGCGACAGTACGCAGTAGGACAGTTGCTTTATTGCCTGTTCAACTTGGGTAGGTGATACCGTTATTTCATATCTGGCAGAGTCTGATGTACAATATGCTTGGAGCGTTTCGAGCATCCATGCATGATTTTGTTCGGTTTCATTGTTATGGTGTAAGGTGTAGGCTGTTTTACCTGCTGTGGCAAATAGCTTTGTATATAACTGAAAAAAGCCTGCTGTTTTTGGTGTTTGCGCACTGTATCCAGCTCTGGCTGTATATTCAATACGTACTGGTACGCTGGAGTAATCTTCAAGAATATAGATCTGCATACCGTTTTCGAGTGTGTATTCATAAAACCCAGGTAGTGCAGTTTCGGTGTTTTGTGTTTCCTGAGTATAGGTGGGGGAAGTAAAAAGCGCTACAAAAAAGAGTGCTATGCATATGTATTTGTTATAATGAGAATTCTTTTTCATAGATAGTACTATACCATGTTATCATTTCTTAAGATATCAGTTGATGATGTATATCCTTGGATCTATCTATAGAAATTATCAGTTTTACTTGCTACACTATGCTCTGTAAATATAAAGACAGTAAATACATTGCCAAAATAAAGGAAAAAGTATGTCAGTATTAACACTCCTTTCTGATACAAAAAAAGTTACGGTAAAACAAGAGTATATAGCACACTGCCGTCATCTTACAGCTGATGAGATTGCTATTCTGGTAAAAAATAGAAACATTTCTGATGATGCAAGCTGGCAAAATATCTATGTTAACGAAGAACCTGGCTCATTTGATCCATCTCTTATTTATAATTGCGAGCTGTATGGTTTTATTGTCATACATAAACTGCGACCGGCCTGCCTCAAATATCATGATTTGGAACTACGTACTGGATTATATAACTCTCGTATCGAAAATTGTGTATTTGCTGATGATGTTGCAGTACGCAATGTTTCGTTTTTACACAATTACCATATTGGTAATCGTGTTATGCTGTTTAACATCCAGGAGATGAGTTGTACAGAACATTCTAAGTTTGGACGGGGAATCCTTAAAGAGGGAGAGCCAGAATCCAACCGAATATGGATTGGCATTGCTAATGAAAATGACAATCGTGCAGTCCTTCCTTTTGAAGAGATGATACCTGCCGATGCATATCTGTGGTCACGGTATCGCGATGATGAAAAATTAATGCAGCGTTTTATTGAGCTTACTGAGTATGGTAATACCAAAACGCTTGATACGTTTGGTATTATTGAAGATGATGTTGTCATAAAAAATACGACATTGTTAAAAGATGTACATGTTGGGTGTTCTGCCTATATAAAAGGTGCCTTTAAATTAAAAAATATGACGGTATTATCATCACCAGATGAACCTTCTCAGATTGGAGAAGGTGTCGAAATGGTGAATGGTATTATGGGATATGGCAGCAGGGTTTTTTATCAGGCGGTTGCTGTACGATTTGTTATAGGCCGTAACTGTCAGTTAAAGTACGGGGCTCGTTTGCTCAATTCTGTATTGGGAGACAATTCTACCGTATCTTGTTGTGAGCTTTTGAATAATCTTATCTTTCCTTTTCATGAGCAGCATCATAATTCTTCGTTTCTTATTGCGACAACGATTATGGGGCAGTCAAATATTGCTGCAGGAGCAACGATTGGTAGTAATCATAATTCTCGCAGTCCTGACGGCGAAATTTATGCCGAACGCGGTTTTTGGCCTGGTTTGTGTTCCGATTTTAAACATAACAGCCGTTTTGCCTCTTTTGTGTTGGTGGCAAAAGGTTCCTATCAAAGGGAACTGAATATTACCTACCCATTTTCTTTGGTGGCAACAAGCGGAGCTGATCAGCCGGTACATATTATTCCTGCCTATTGGTTCCTCTATAATATGTTTGCTATTGCACGTAACAATTATAAATTCTTAAAGCGTGATAAGCGTGTAGTAAAAGTACAGCATGTCGAAACTGATCCACTTGCTCCAGATACAATGCAGGAAATAATGACTTCACTTGATCGACTTATAGAACTGACTGGTGCATATTTGCTTACACAATTGTATAAACCCGCCCTTGATGCGCATTCTCCTGAAAAATTACATCAAGTTGCTAAAGACTTTTTGCATCAAAATCCTGATGCGGTATTCACTTTGCCGGAACCTCTCGCACAAAAAAAGTTTGGGGCGGTCATTTACAAACCGGTAAAAGCGTATAAAGAGTATCGTAAAATTGTAAAATATTTTGCAGCCAGCACATTGATGGAGTTTTGTACACAAAAAAGTATCACTTCTTTGACAGCAGATATTCTTGCAGAGCTGGAACAGATGCCATTATATACATCGTGGCTAAATGTTGGTGGTCAGATTATTCCTGAAAAGGTAGTGTTTGATTTGTTTGATAGGATAAAAGATCATCGCATTGAGACTTGGGCTGGGGTACATGCATTTTATGATGACTGTAATGCGAAGTATGCTATCTATAAAGCTCGCTATGCTTTGTATCTGTTTGAGCAGTTGTATTCCCGTCCTATGTCTCAGTTTAATACAGAAATTTTTGAGGATATTATCGGGGATGTAACGACAGTTTCTAATGATATGTATACGTCATCGATAACCTCCCGTGCAAAAGATTATACAGACTTTTTCCGTACGATAACATACCGTAATGAAGAAGAAATGACTGCGGTATTAGGTACAATAGATGATAACGAGTTTTTGCATACATTACAGAAAACGACTGAGCAGTTTAATAATGATCTCAAAGTTGTATTTAAGGACGTATGCAATAGATAAGATTGTTTAAAAAAAAATATTGTGTTCTACTAAAGCTGGTGATATAATTTATTCAGATAGTTTTATACTAGGGAGAAATTGCTCATGATAAACGATCTGGATAAAAATACTGCAAAAGAAAAAAAACAGCAAAAAAAACAAAGTATGATACGTCGGTTATTGGTA
>JAILIC010000020.1 GCA_024695475.1 Treponema sp. | reverse complement strand
GAAATACGAATCAGCGAGCTTTGTTTTTTTTTGGAATCGGAACTTTTTTTCTCACAGTCAAACCGTCTGAAAAAGAAGACGGCTCGATATTATTTTTTCTGTGAGTTTCTATTGACAAACTAGGGCCTTATATGTGTTATGTGATTTTACTTCATCGCATCAGCTTTTTTCTGGTGCTGCTCCATAATCGGATTCCAGTAGTCGTGGTATGATTTCATATAATCTTCGTTCAGGGAATTGTAAACTCCGAATCTGATGAACGAATCTTTCAGCCATGAAGCTCTTTCGCGGTATATTGAATCAAAAATGTTTTCGGAAGAATAGAAGACGAACATAAATCCTCTGATACTTGTATTAAACTGAGAACTGGTTTTATCAAAGTCTTTGAAGTTTTCTTCATTATCCAAAACTCCATAGCGGCAATCAGAAATATATCGCTGGCCGTTTATTGAAATAGAAAACTCTTCGATATTTTCAATCTTGAAAGTCTCTGTGTTATATGCTGGCTCAATATCATCATCTCCCGCCATTACAAACTTAGATTTTACGGTTACAGACTTGTTTTTAAAATCTGGCTTCCAGATTCCGAATCCACCAGCTCCCATTTCTTCAATATGCCTTTTAAAATTACCGCTTTCCTCAAAACAAAGAATTTCTCGATGTGAAGAATCACTGTCCTCAATCCAATTACATTTTGACAAAAAGTTTCGGAAATCATTTTCTGTCCATTGTTTTGCAAAAAATTCAGGATTTTTGTTTGAAAGATACCCGCCGAAAACCCAACCGTACTCCTGATTATAACCATGCCATTCGTATCTCGGAATCAGGATCTCCACCCACGGAGCCGTGATTCCGTCAATCGTTTCTTCCCTGCCGATTGCCACGACCTTGACGGGAAGCCTGTGCGGAAGTCCGCAGAGCCTGTTGGATTTGAGTGAGGGCTTATCCCGCACGCGCAGCCCCTCCGCCGAATCAACATACACTGTGTCTACAACCTTGCCGTTCTCGTAAAAGCGGTTCTTGTCCGCGAATGATGAGGCAACCAAAACTGTTAAACTAAATAATATACAAATTAATTTTTTCATACTTTTCAAACCTTGCGCCCCAGTGCGGGCGTCCACATAACAAATATTCCACGTATCCACAGTAAATATCTTACACTGACAAAAATGTCAGTGTAAGATGTCTGTGATTATACTATAACGTCATATTATACCTAGTTTTATGAATATTTCTAGCAATATTACACGGATACTGGTAATCTTGTTCTACGACTTAAAAATAATCATATTTTATCCAGAGGACTAATAACCCCTCCACAACCACGATTTAAAACATGAGTATATATCATAGTGGTACTTACATCTGAGTGCCCTAAAAGCTCTTGAATAGTGCGAATATCATAGCCGGCTTCAAGTAAATGAGTCGCAAACGAATGACGAAATGTATGACAACTTGCGTTTTTATTTATGCCAGCTTCAAGAATGGCCTGTTTTACAGCTCGTTGTATAAGAGTTTCATCCAAATGCCAACGGCCTTCTTTTCCAGTTTCAGGATTTTTCCAACGATTTTTTTGAGGAAATAACCATTGCCATTTTAGTTCTTTACACCCATGAGGATACTTTGCCCCTAAAGCTTGTGGCATGTATACTTCGCCCCAACCTTCTTTGACATCTTTATCATGCAATGTTTTCACTTTCTTTATTTGTTCCGTAAGTTCTCGGATTAATTTTTTGGGGAGCATTACTCGTCTGTCCTTATCTCCCTTTCCATGTCTGATAATAATCTCATTACAGGCAAAGTCTATGTCTAATACTCTCAACGAAAGTACTTCGTTTAATCGCATGCCTGTTCCATACAAAAGTTTGGCAATGAGTTTTTTGGTTCCTTCCAAGTTGTTTATTATTCGAAAAACTTCTTCCCTACTAAAGACAACAGGAATTCGTGTTTTTTTCTTTGCATGTATGACAGAGTCAAGTTCCGCAACTGCAGTATTTTGAATAAATCTAAAATAAAAAAGGAGAGCGGAAAGCGCTTGGTTTTGTGTTGATGCACTTACTTTTCTTTTTAATGCAAGAATTTTGAGATATTCATTGATAGTTGTTCCGACCAAAGATTTATTGTCTTGATAATATATCATAAGGTAATCTTTTACCCATAACTTATAACGATCTATTGTGTTTTTACTGTAATGACGGACAATGAGTGCTTCTTCTATCTTTTTTAACTCTGATTCAATATGTATTTTTTTTATATCCTTGTGTTTCAAATGTTCATTTATAGTAATATTATCTTCTATATTAAAAAGACCTGTCGCATATATGTGTTCAAGAAACAAATCTATTGCAGGTTGTGTATTTGGAATTAACCAGATTTTTGCTTCGCTGTTCCATTTTCGATCCGGTATACTGCGGATAGCATTCAGCAGAACTTGATTAAATGATCCGTCAAAACTTACTGAAAAATTAGTAGCATCAAATGGCTTAACAACGATATTCATATATAACTCCCCGTTTTCATAACTATTCAAAAGTATAGCATATTTATTACTATAATCCATCTAAATTATAATTTAAATTTCGCTCTAATAATGTCACGCCGATGTAGTACTGTATACAATCTCCTTGACATTACTACTCATTTCTCATGACATTAGTGGTCAAGCCGTGTGGCATTAGTAGTCATACCGTGTGGCATTAGTAGTCATACCGAATGACAACTAATGTCATTTAAAAAAACTATATTACTACTTTTTATACTAATTGTATAAAAATAATTGTTTTATTACTTGACATTATATACAATATGTATATAATGTTCGCATATCAGTAATAATCCTATAAGGAGCTGTATATGCTTACAGAGTATGGAAAATTCTTAAAAAAGTTACGTATTGACGTAGGAGAGACTCGTGCGCAAATGGCAAAGCGTCTCGGTGTTTCGTCAGTATATCTGTCGTTCATCGAAAATGGAACTCGCGACATACCACTCGCACTCAGCGCAAATATTTGGGAAACCTATCATCTTACTCCCGAGCAGACAAAAGAGTTATTGGCAGCAGAACGGGCAAACCCAATCCATCGCTATACGATAGATCTTAATGACTTTCTTGATAGCTTGCCACATATTCAAGCAACACAAGTATTTGCCACGATGCTTCCAAAGTTATCAACACAACAGGCACAAGAAGTCAACCTTTTACTACAAGAATATGCCGTTAAAAACGATATTCCACATATTGTCTGGAATTTCTCATCATAACCAAAACATCCAGGGAGGAAGCGAATGCACAAGACCATTGTCATTGTGCTTGCAAAAAAAAGAGCCTGAACCTACGCCAATAGTTTCAAGCTCCTATCGAAAGCAAAGAGATATGCCAAATCGATTTCTATACGTATATCCTACTTGCTTTTGTCCTTTTTTGCAAGCATATCAGACTATTTCCATTACAAAAGACTTTGTATAAAGTCTTACATTTTCTCACAAGTACAGGTCTGCACCTGTCAAAAAAAGCAGAAGGATATACACTATGGCTACATTTGAAAATGTTTCTACATTAAACGACAGCTCTTCTATGCTCAGCGTAACGCTCCACTCAAACCCACTTAAAGGAGACGGCAGCTACTGCGCTCGTGTAACACGCAATGTTGCAACTTTTAATAACATTTTGTCGGAAGTGCAAAAGGACAATGTAGGTCTTGATCCATACATGCTCCAGTTTGCAACAATCCAGATGCAAAAAAAGATTCTGGAGTTTTTGCAGCAAGGAAAGGCGGTAAACGTATTCGACTTAGGTACGCTCTATATTGCTTACAAATGCAATGCAAAAAACAAGGACGAGGCCGCAACAAACGGATCCTTTGTCGTACGTTTTTCGCCTACGACGCTTATAACCGATGCAGTATCTACACTGAGCATCGATAAGGTAACCTATGTTGATAATGCACCAACCATAGCTCTCATTACTGATGTTGCAAGTGGCGAAGATGACACCAATGTTACCCTAGGCTCTGTTGTCAAAATCAACGGTAGCCGTCTTAAACTGCGTGGGGAAGGTAACGGTATTTTCTTTGCACCGGTAGATGTTGATCAAAACATCAACTCAGACAAGAGTACCTGGGTATCTGTATCTGAATCTCTCATTTTCCGTAATATGCCTTCGGAATTGAATTTCATTGCACCCGACACTCTTGAGGCAGGTAAAGACTACCGCATTGTCGTGTTAACTACCTACTATTCTAGAAATGACACAAGTAACAAGAATTTGCTGCAAGCAGAGAGTGCAGTCGTAACAGCTGTTCCAAAAAACTAAGACGAGTTTTAGAGCTGTCTTAGCATACGTCTGATCAAGGTACACTTGGCTGACGCTTAAATCCCGTGCTCCTTACCGATGTGAGGGGCGCTGGTAGTCGTCTCTAGATTTGTTTGCACATCCTGGCCTATTCCTAGTCTTGGACGTGCAAACATAACTGCATAAGATCGTTATGTACTTTTCGTTTATTGGCAGTCCATAATGGTGCAAGCAAAATACTTTTAGGACCATCGCCCGTCAATCGATGTACCACCATATCAGACGGTATAAGTGGCAATACCTTTTTTAATACAGCAAAATAGGACTCCTGACTCATACATGCTAATAATCCCTTTTTGTAATCAAAAGCCAACTGACTTCCTTCAAGTATATGCAGCACAGTTATCTTTATACCATCAGTACCACATTTAATCGTATACAAGACTGTATTTATCATATCTTGTTCTGCTTCGCCAGGTAGCCCAAATATAATATGGGTTACTATATGTATACGCCTATCTGCTTGTTTTATACGTTGTACCGCATCTTCATACACATACGTCTCATAACAACGATGTATTTTTTTTGCTGTAACATCATTACTTGTTTGCAATCCTAATTCTAATGAGACATATGTTCTATCGCAAAGAGCCGCTATTTTTAAAAGCATGGTATCACTCAAACAATCAGGGCGTGTTGCAATAGAAATACCAACAATATCCTCAAAAGATAAAACCTGGGTAAATAAATCAATTAAATAGTCTTCATTACCATACGTATTCGTAAAGTTTTGAAAATATGCTATATATTTTACCCTATTACTACCGCTCCTCCCTTTTGCTTTTTTATCAACACGTTGTTTTGCCTGAGCAATTTGTTCATCAAGAGGCAGCTGTCGTGATGGTGTAAAATCGCCGGAACCTTTTGCCGAGCAAAAACTACAACCTCTCCATCCTTTTGATCCATCCCTATTAGGACAGGTACAGCCAGCATCAAGAGATATTTTATAGACTTTACTACCAAATAACTGCTTATAATAATCAGAAACCCATATCATATATTTGGCTTTAGTGTATACCACCCTCTATAAATTTGCAAAACCCATGATTATAAGGTATTGTTGATACTATTATGAACTATCAAAAACAACTTGATCAAATACTTTCTACCATCAATAACACTATACAAAAGGACAATAAAAAGCCAACGCTTTTACTGCACGCCGGTTGTGCTCCCTGTTCTTCCTACGTATTGGAGTATCTTTCTTCTTTTTTTGATATTACCATCTATTATTATAATCCAAATATATATCCAAAAGCTGAATACTCTCGTCGTTTACAAGAACTGATAGATTTTCTTCCTCGTTTTAAGCGTGCTATAGATACTGCGGTGCAACTTATTCAAGCCGACTATGATCCAAAAGAATACTTTATCAATACAGGAACCATTGATAATATCCAATTACAAAATGAACCAGAAAAAGGCGAACGATGTAGACGATGCTATTTTTTCCGCATGAAAAAAGCATATCAGTATGCTCTAGAACATCACTTTGATTGGTTTACTACGACCCTCTCTATCAGTCCTTTTAAGGACGCAGAAAAGATAAATACTATCGGTAAACAATTAGAACAAGAAAATGGCCCCAAGTTTTTAACAAGTGATTTTAAAAAGAAAAATGGTTTTAAGCGAAGTCTTGAATTAAGCAGTGAATATGGATTATATAGACAGACCTATTGTGGCTGTTTATATTCTTATAAATCTCGCCAAGAATATGACAAAACTATCGGTAGTTCTCAATTACCGAACGATAAGTAGTTTAAATGCAATACTAACGTTCGTTAGTGTTTCACGTGAAACAATTTATAAAGCAAATTTCTATCTAAAAATGTTTCACGTGAAACATTTTTAGAATGTATAAATACCCTCAGAGTTATCCACAAATTTTCCCTCTCGGTGTATAACTTTTCCTCAGTAGACAAAATTTATAAATTCTTACAATAAAAGAATTTATAAATTTATCATTTTTTAGCTAGTTGTATAGGTAGCATATATACCCAAGTTATCCACAGACCATGAATAAAAGTGTATATACTTTTGGATATGTGATGGATAGAATATGTCTAGGCTGGATATTGTAAATCTAAAGACTGGAAGCTTGCTGCTTATAGATTTGTGTATACATAAAAAAAGCCGGAGTATAATCTCCGGCTTGCCTGATGTTTTCAGTTGAAGAACAACTGTTTCCCCTCTTAGTTATGTATGTATTATTACATAAAAAATATAATTTGTCAGTACAAAAATAATAAATATTGCA
>JAILIC010000091.1 GCA_024695475.1 Treponema sp. | reverse complement strand
TGTTGAATTCTAGTGGGTAGATATGTTGTATTCTCACTGGTAGAAAGGTTATCTTCTAGGCAAGGTAGAAGACCTTTCTACCAAATTTAACAAAACACTATATCGGTTTGACACCTTTAAGATGGGCGGTAATCAAAGACTTGAGCTTATGGATGCTCTTTTCGACTTTCTTTTGGTACAGTTGATGACGTGGAGCATCTGGCATCGCCACAAAGTTTTCGATTCTTTGCAAAATATGAGCAGCCTCATCAAAAATGAGCGTAACAGAATCAACAGCATCTTTATTTTGTGCATCCGTAATAGCCTCATGAAAAACACCTTGCTTGTTACTGTCGCTCAGTGCTTGCAACGGCAACACCAGATCAATGAGATTAGAACTCATGAGCAAAGCATCAAACTCCATACCTTGTATAAGAGAATACGCCTCTTTTTGCTGCTCATACGACAGTTTATGTACCATCCCGTTATCTGTCGGAAAATAGAGTTTTTTATATGAATCAAAAGTTTCAGCATAGTCACGCAGATGTCCATAAACTTTATGAAGCAGCTCGATTAAATGCTCAGGACTTGCTGCATAGGACTGCTTATACATCTCATACAACTCAAGCGACCCCTTACCTGTCAAAAGCTCTGCACAAGCCTCAAGATGCTTGGTTCTAAGAGTATCTTTTGGCAAAGCCCCCTGAACATCAGAAGCAAACTCCAGAGCCAGAGGATTTGGATGCTCATGGCTAAACGAGCCGTCATCCTGTAAAAACTCAACCGCCGTACTTACATCAGAAAAATCGCAAAAATCAATAAGACGCTCTTTTACCTCTGTATCCCATTCGTGCCAGTCTTTATCGTCAGTAAAACTGCGCATGATACCAATTGAATATTCCCCATCATGAGCTTTTGACGCCATCATACTTGAAACACCATACGCGACTACAATATCACCACGTCTAAATGGATACGGAATGGAAACATACCTACCTTTAGAATACAGGCTATCAAATTCATCTTCGTTCTTTGGAGCAAGGTATCGCCTTAAAAGCTCGCAATCACGCTCACTAAACACATGACCAATTTTTACTAAATACTCACGGACTGCTTTTGACGGAATCATCGCAATGATCTGTTCATTGGAGGGAATCTCCCCTCGACTGCGTTTTTCTTCGATTTCTTTATCAAGCATATCATCAAAAGCGAGACGACAGTTATGATGAATGTTTTCCATTTGTTCACTTGTTCGTCTTTCCATGTACATCACCTTTTGTCATTAGCGAGGGGTGCTTCCGCACGTTCATCAAGCTCTATTATAACACCGACTTTTACTTTTTTGCCACTTTACCATACATAACCCTTAGACTTTCCGTAGGAATTGAGAATGCAGATGACTTGATTTCAGATTTGGCACATGCAATGGAATAATTGAGTATGATTTAATCACTTTATATACATTACCTTATTGACTTATACCCCCAATAGGTATATCTTATACATGATGATAGTCAGTACGATTATCACACAGAGGGGTTTATGTCAAAAAATAATCATTGTATACGTCTGAGAGGTAGCTATGAAGCAGTTTAATGTAACAGGAATGAGCTGTGCCGCCTGCCAGACAAGAGTAGAAAAAGCGGTAAGTGCTGTCACAGGTGTCAACAGCTGTGCGGTAAGTCTTCTTACTAATTCAATGGGTGTTGAAGGCTCGGCCTCGCCAGAAGATATCATCAAAGCAGTTGAAGATGCTGGATACGGTGCGAGTCTCAAGCAGAGCGGGCAAAAAAATGCAAAGCCTGCATATACCGACAGCCTTAAAGATACAGAAACTCCCAAAATGAAAAAGCGTCTCATAGCATCAGTAGTGCTATTAATTCCGCTCATGTATGTTTCTATGGGGCACATGATGTGGGACTGGCCTTTACCAGCTTTTTTAGATGGTAATCATGTCGCTATGGGACTGTATGAGCTTTTGATTGCAGCATTTATTATGGTAATAAATCAAAAGTTCTTTATAAGTGGTTTTAAGGGCTTGATTCACAAAGCTCCCAATATGGATACACTTATAGCCCTTGGTGCAACAGCAGCATTTGGATACAGCGTATTTGCACTTTTTGCAATGACCGAAGCGGTGGTACAGGCAGAAAAAGACCAGATCATGTATTACATGAATCAGTTTTACTTTGAATCTGCAGCAACGATTTTGACGCTTATCACCGTAGGAAAAATGCTTGAAGCTAAGTCAAAAGGTAAAACAACCAATGCTTTAAAAGCACTGATGAATCTTGCACCTGAGACTGCAGTTCTTCTTGTTGATGGCGTTGAAACTACAGTTTCTATCGAAGAAGTAAAAGTCGGAGACCTTTTTGTTGTCCGTCCAGGAGATAAAATTCCTGTAGATGGTATTGTAAAAGAAGGACAAAGCGCAGTAAATGAGTCTGCACTCACGGGAGAAAGTGTACCAGTAGAAAAACAAGCTGGTGATAAAGTAACGTCTGCAACGATCAACACCTCAGGATATATGGTGTGTCAGGCAACCCGCGTTGGCGAAGATACAACACTTTCTGAAATCATTAGAATGGTAAGTGATGCCGCTGCAACAAAAGCTCCAATTGCAAAAATAGCGGATAAAGTTTCTGGAATATTTGTTCCTGTCGTCATTGCAATTGCAGCTATCACACTTGTAGCATGGCTTATTGCAGGTCAGAGTTTTGGTTATGCAATTGCACGAGCCGTGTCTGTACTCGTCATCAGCTGTCCTTGTGCACTAGGACTTGCCACGCCTGTTGCCATTATGGTTGGTAACGGAATCGGTGCAAAAGCTGGTATTTTGTTTAAAACTTCTGCCTCTCTCGAACAAGCAGGACGCACACAGATTATTGCACTTGATAAAACAGGAACCATCACTACAGGTATCATGAAGACAACAGATGTGGTTCCGATGGCTGGAGTTGATAAAGCAGAGCTGCTTTCTGTCGCCTGTTCACTGGAAGAAAAAAGCGAACACCCCATTTCAAAAGCAATCGTTTCGTATGGTCAGGAGCACTCAGTTGCCCTTTCTGATACCACCGATTTTGAAGTAGTTGCCGGAAATGGTCTAAAAGCCCGTTTGAATGGTGAAATGGTATATGGCGGTAACGTCGCTTACATTGAGCATACGGTACATACAGATGTCAGTTCTATGAAAAAAGCAATAGAAGAGCTTGCATCACAAGGCAAGACTCCGGTACTTTTTGCAAAAGAAAATAAACTTCTTGGAATCCTTGCCGTAGCAGATACGATTAAAGAAGACTCACCACAAGCAATTGCTCAACTTAAAAATATGGGTATTCACGTAGTAATGCTTACCGGTGACAACGAAACAACCGCCCGTGCAATTGGCAAACAGGCAGGTGTCGATGAAGTAATCGCCTCTGTAAAACCAGACGGCAAAGAAGCTGTTATCCGGCAACTGATGCAATATGGAAAAGTAACGATGGTAGGCGATGGAATAAATGACGCACCTGCCCTCACCCGTGCAGATCTCGGTATTGCAATCGGTGCAGGAACAGACATAGCCATTGACGCCGCCGATGTCGTACTCATGAAAAACAGCCTCATGGATGTCGTTGCTGCAATTAGAATATCACACCGAACCTTACGCAACATACACGAAAACCTTTTCTGGGCATTTTTCTATAATGTCATCGGAATTCCACTGGCAGCCGGTTGTTATGTTGCAGCCTTTGGCTGGGCTCTAAATCCGATGTTTGGGGCAGCTGCAATGGGGCTCTCAAGTTTCTGTGTCGTCACTAATGCATTGCGTCTCAACTTTATTAAAGTGTACAATGCAAAAAAGGATACATCTGTAAAACATCCTATCACGGGAAATCTTATACAACAAACAGCTAGTAACGTAAATAAGGAGAATAACACTATGAAAATTACTGTAAAGGGAATGATGTGTGGTCATTGTGAAGCTCATGTAAAAAAAGCTCTTGAAGCTATCGATGGAATTACCAGTGCAACAGCTTCACATGAGCAAGGACTTGTAAACATTGAAACTTCAAAAGATGTTGACGAAGCCCTCATCAAAGCTGCCATTGAAGAAGCCGGATATGAATACGCAGGGATTTGTTAAGCTATCTCTATAAGTATTCATGATATAATTGCTTTTGTAAAACACGTTTGTTCAAGGCTTGCTTTGTGCAAGCCCTTGAACATAGTTTAGTTTGCGCCACTGTAGCAATATCCGCTACTTGCTTTTCCTCCACGGGCAGCAAACTCCCATTCTATTTCATCAGGTAAGCGATATCCATTATTGTACAATATGCGGTCAACAGTGACTGTATCAGGAATCTCTGTACCCAAAACTGGATATGTCCATTTTTCTATGTCTCGATCATACCAACCATAACTAGGCTTTAAGCCTTCTTTGATACTCAACATATTGCAATAGCGAATAACATCATACCAAGAGACATTTTCTACTGGATAGTTATCACCAAGATTAAAGTGGCTTGGATTTTCACCCATAATGGCTTTATATTCTCCTTGAGTTACTTCATGCGGAAGTATGTAAAAATCTCTCGGGTATTCTTCATGTTCTTCCTCATCATAGCCGCCCATAGTAAAACAAGCCCCGCTCACACGTACAAAGCCTTCTTTTTCGATAATACGACTTGAATCCGCGTCTAATGCCAAACGGAATCCAATAGATGGAGAACGTTCTGTCGGTTCATAACACGAGCGATAAGAAACTCGGCATGTATAATCTTCGGCATCCCCAAAGCCACCACCTCGAATAACACGACGAGGATCCTTTTCTATGATAGTAGACTCCTTTTGTTCACCAGCCTCTGGATCATAAACGATCTTAAAATAATCATCACACCATTCGTAAACATTGCCGCTCATATCATACAAGTCGATTTCGTTAGGTTTTTTAGTCATCACTTCATGAGTGCGGTTGTCACTATTGTTGTAATACCAAGCAACATCATCTAATGTCAGTTCTGCATCAGGATCGTCTTCTATTTCTTTATAGTCTTCTTCTAGTTCCTCAGGATGGTCATCCTCATAACTGATCATGGTGCCCTCTTGAGTTGCAGAAGAACCATCTGGTGCCGTAATGTTAAAGTTGCCTTCATCATCATAGGTGCCTATATTTCCTAAAGAATCTTTATAGGTGACCATGTTACCATGCTCATCATACGTAGCCCACCATTCATAACCGTCTGAAGTATTGTAATGAATGGCATTGCCAGCTTTATCATAGGTATACGTTTCAGTTCTGCCATCAACTATTCTTTTATGGAGACGATCTTTACTATCACGCCATTCCTCTGTATCACCTGGCAATACTTCATGTCGTAAACAGGATACAAACATACATGAAATAAGAATCAATATGGTAGAATAAAGTATTCTCACGTTCAATCTCAAATCTCCTCGTGTTATATAGTACCGTCACATAATAAACAAAAGTATTCGATTGAGTAAAGAGGATACTCTTATAAAAGACACGAGTAAGTATGAGATATCAGAAATAACGTATGATACAAATGAGATTACATGAAAGAATTACTAACGATTCTGTTGCTGTACTTTCTCTGCAAATTCTTTTTGTCTTTGTCGTACCGCTGCTATCCAAGGATTTCCAGCTTCAAGCCTGTAAATAGTATCGTAATGCCAATTTACATCACTCGGCGGAAATAGCGGATCTGGATCAGGTTTTCTTCGCTTATTCATTGTTTCTACAAGTGCAAGGACATCTTGATAGTTTTGCATATCAGTCGTTTTTTTAAGGTATGGGATACCAAATCCCATAATTAGCCCCGAATCATCTACTGTATACAGTTCTGGAATCGCTTTAAGTTTTTTTACATCGGCATTGCGGATGATTTTACGCCGTCCCATAACACAGGTAAACAAAGACTGAGCACTAGGTAAATGTTTATCAAGATATAACGTAATCCCATCATCATGAAACTGTACCTGACTATCATCAAATTCCATATCGGTTTTCCAATAGCGAACTCCATAAACAGTATCAGGGAGTACATAATAGCACAAACAATTTTCACTCAGTACAGGAGTAGATAATGTAATACCAGAAGCACTACTTACCCGTTCCCAAAAACCTTCTAACGTATCTTTTGAAACTTGTTGAACTTCTTTTACATTTCGTATTGCAAAATCAAGATATAATGAACCATTTATAACAGCCACAGGAATAGACACGTCTTCATTTTTACCATAATGAACGGTCATTTCCCAAACCCCACTATTTTTATTTTGCAGGACCGACTCAGACATAATAGGCAGTGCTCTATACTGCCCTATAAGTTTTTCAGGAACAGGTTTTGTAACAGAGTTTAAAGTACGTTTGGCATCAGTAGCTATTGAGTCAGATTCTGCACTACGATCATAGTACCATCCATACAATGTCTTTAAAATAACAGATATATTTTGAGAAGTGTCTTTCGGTATATATATTATACGATCTGTACCTTCCCAGACACCAGACAATAAATCTGGTGCCTCAGAAAATGCACTACATAACGAGATCCAGATAGAACAAAGCATAAAAAGAAAACACTTTTTCATACTTCGTCTATCGGCAGTTTAGAACAATGACTTTATTTGTGTTTCATACAGCTTAGCTACTTTAAAACGCATAACTTCCATTTTTGCGCTCATCTCTTTTCCTACTTCAAAACTATCAGGCAATAAGGCAAATTTATATACACGCTCGCAAGTGCGGAAGCCTTGTGCAGGACAAACAAAATGATCGATTTCATCCCGAATCAGTTTTTGGATTTCGTTCGTATGTAATAATTCTTCATAAGAAGCATACAAAATATGGTTATCTTCTGCATATGAAACGATTGCATCTTTTACAGGGACAAGCAATGCACCGATATATTTTTGATCTTGCCCAACAATAACGGCAGTTTCAATGTACTGACTAGACATCAATGCCTTTTCAATAACGAGTGGCTCTATATTTTCACCACCCAATAATACTATAGTATCTTTTGCACGTCCTATAATTTTAATTTCATTATCATAGGTCATTACTCCAAGATCACCTGTATTTAGCCAGCCATCAGCGTCAACAACTTTTGAAGTTAATTCTTGCTGCTTATAGTATCCTTTCATAACTTGACGACCATGAACAAGAATCAATCCAGGAGTCCCAGGTGGTAACGGTTTTGATGATAACGGTGTACCATTATCATGCTCGACAATTTTGATTTCTGCAGATGGATATATCTCACCAACACAACCAAAACGGGGACGCTCAGGATGGCGGACAGAAAGAACAGGTGCAGACTCTGACATACCGTACCCCTCAAGCATTTTAATGCCGATTGCCTTATAAAAAGAGTCAACATCAGGCTGGAGGCTTCCTCCACCAGAAATTGAGGCACACAAATTACCTCCAAGTCGAGATCTAATCTTTTTAAACACAAGTAAATCAAACAAAGCATTTAATGGAGCAAGACAAATAAGAGGAACAACACAGAGTATCTGTTGTGGTAATCTATTAACTTTACGATAGCGGCAAACCAATCCTAATACCCTATCCTTTGCCCAGTTATACTGAGTACCAACTGTCATTGCTAGATTAAAAATAAAATACGTGATTCCACCTTTCTTTTTCATTGCACGTTGTACACCATGAGCAAGGCTCTCCCATAAACGAGGGACGCCGCACATTGTACGAGGCTTAACTGCCGCCATGTCTGCAAGCAATACTTGGGCTGAGGGGCGAGAATAGGCACATCCATTCTTTAATGCTATCATCAAATATAATACAGCTCTCTCAAAACTATGCCAAATAGGCAATACAGAGAGCCATAAATCACCGGGTTTTGCATATGTCAGTATATTTTGTACAACTTCACACTGGGCAATATAGTTATCATGGGTAAGCATAACACCTTTTGGCGTACCTGTGGTTCCAGAAGTAAAGATAATAGTAGCAATATCCTGAGGCTCAACAGAATCAATAGATTTCTCGATATCGTTTTTTTCAGCCTCGGTCATTTTGCTGCCTTCATTTTCAAAATCGATATACGAATGAATACGAATACCACATTTTTCAGCCTCTGCCTTGGTTGCATCATCTGCAGCATCAAACATAATGACATCTTTCAACAGAGGAACTTCATCTATTTTTTCAAGAACTTTTGCAAGCTGCTTAGAATTCTCAAAAACCGCTATTCGGCAGTCACTGTAGTGTAATATGAAGCGAATTTCAGGTCCCATGGAATCACATCCACGAGGAATATCAACTGCCCCCAGTGAGAGCAATGCCATATCCATTATCATCCATTCACGTCTATTATCAGCAATAATTCCAATAAAATCACCTTTTTTAATTCCAAACTTTTTTAGTGCAGATGCAAGTTCCAGTACTTTTTGATATACACGGCTATAGCTATAAGCCTCATACGTACCATCGCCTTTTTTTACATATTGCAAAACAATATCAGAACATTCAATCGACCGATTGCGTAATAACTGAGGGAGATTTTTACCAACAGAATGATCATAAACAATTGTACTTTTTTCACTACCCATAGCTTCCCCTTTTATTTTAAAGGCATTATATACATCAATCAAATAATTTTTTTATTTGATGAGCATATTTCTTTTCTATTTTAGCACGTAATTTAACTTGCTTTGCATTTAATTCTTCACCAACTGTAAAACTATTTGGCAACAATACAAATTTAAATACACGTTCACAAGTTCTAAATCCTTCTTTTGCACAGATCCTCGTATCAATTTCATCTCGTATCAAACTTTGAATCTCACTGCTTTCAAGCAATGCATCATAGTTTTCATAGATGATACGATTTTCTTCTGCATATGCAGAAACTGCATCTTTATCTGGTACACACAATGCAGCAATATATTTTTGATCCTGCCCTAAAACAACAGCAGTCTCAATATACTTACTACTACAGATAGCATTTTCTATTACTTCCGGTTCAATATTTTCACCACCAAGTAATACTATTGTATCTTTTGCTCGCCCTGTAATCTTAAGTTCATTATCATAGGTTAAAACACCGATATCACCAGTATTAAACCAACCATCCTTATCTATAACAGCTTCAGTCAAATCAGGTCGTTTATAGTAACCTTTCATTATTTGACGCCCTTTTGCCATAACAAGTCCTTTTTTTCCAGGGGGCAAAGGGATTCCTGTTATTGGTTTTCCTTCCGCATAGTCAACAATTTTAACCTGTACCGAAGGAAAAACTTGTCCAACACATCCAGAGCGCGGCTTCTTTGAATACCGCATAGATAAAACAGGAGCAGTCTCCGTCAGTCCATATCCTTCCAAAAGCTTAAATCCAATTGCGTGATAAAAAGCATCTGTAGATGGTTGCAAACTACCACCTCCAGAAATAGCTCCATTCATTTTACCACCAAGCCGGCTACGAATATTCCTGTACACTAAGAAATCACATAGTTTATAAGGAATATACAATAATACAAATGGTATTATAGCATACAATGTATCAAATATGCGAATTGTTTTTTTATATCTACAAATAAGTCCAAAAACACGATCTCTTGCCCAACTAAAGGATTTTCCTATCGAGATAGAAATAGAAAACAAAGCATAATGCAAACCGCCTTCTTTTCGTAAATCCCGATAAAAACGTTGTGCAATAGATTCCCACAAACGAGGAACACCACACATCCAGTTTGGATGCGTAGCTTCCATATCTGAAAGCATCAAAGAAACAACAGGCTTTGAATAAACACAACCACTTTTCAATACCATAAAAAAATATTGGAAAGCCCTTTCAAAGCTATGCCAGACAGGTAAGACACTCATCCAGAGTTCCCCTTGCCTTGCGTCTGGAAATACTTTTTTTATAACTTCACATTGGGCAATATAATTTTCATGAGTTAACATCACCCCTTTTGGAGTTCCTGTAGTGCCTGAGGTAAAAATAATAGTTGCCACTTCATCACTTTTAGTCTCATTCATATCAACTTCGACAGCACCACGCTCGCCATACGAGGATTGCTTACCTTTATCTTCCAACTCTATAAACTTATGAACGCTTATACCAACAGCAGCAGCTTTTGCTATAGTCTCATCATCTGGAGAATCAAACACAATCGCATCTTTTAGTAGAGGAACCTCTTCAACTTTTTCCAATACTTTTTCAAGCTGGCGTTGATTTTCAAAAAAAGCGATCTTACATTCTGCAAATGACAGAATAAAGCGAATCTCTACTCCCATTGAGTCACAACCACGGGGAACATCACAGGCTCCCAAAGCCAATATCGCAAGGTCAGTTACCAACCACTCACGACGGTTGTCTGCTATAAGCCCAATACGATCTCCTCGTCGCACTCCCATTTTTCGTAAGACACAGGCCAGATCGAGCATTCGTCGATATACTAACTCATAACTTAAATGATCAAATTTTCCTATTTCATTTTTAACGACCTGTAAAGTCACTTCAGGGATTTCTTTAACCCTTTCACGAAACAACAGTGGTATGGTCTGAGGCATTGTAGCATTAGATGCCTGCTTAAATGGTTTTAGGTATAACATAGTAATACATTATTACCATTTTTGTCATTTTGGCAATATGCAAACACAAATATATTTGTAAAACAAGATAGATTTATGTATAATACGTGTATTATGAGTACATATCTTGGAAAAATTGGCGAATTAACATTAAAAGGCTCAAACCTTAAAGAGTTTGAACGTCGCCTTATGCATAATGCACAACTGTATCTAGAAGGCGTAAAGTCTCATATACGACTATTTGCTGGAAGACTTTATATCGATGCAGATGATAGTGCATGTCCTGCCATTGAATTTATGCTCAACCACCTTATCGGTATTACAGGCTGGGCTAAAGCACATGTATGTGAAAAGAACATCGAGTCAATCAAAGCAGCCGTTATGGAAGAAGCTTTAAAAGCAAAAGAGCGAGGGGCAAAATCATTTAAAGTTGACACTCGACGTGCAGACAAAAGTTTTCCACTAACCTCCTACCAAATTAATTGTCAGACCGCTGATGATATCTATGACAAAAACCTTCTTACAGTTGATGTTCATAAACCAGATGTTGTTATTAATATCGAAATTCGAGACAGAGTATTTGTATTCTGTGATCAAAATGTCGGTTGCAGAGGGTTACCAGTGGGCGTCAGCGGCAAAGGGCTGCTCTTATTATCTGGTGGTATTGACTCTCCAGTTGCCGGCTACCGCATGATGCGCAGAGGAATGAATGTTGATGCAGTATACTTCCACTCCTATCCATATACTTCAGAAGAAGCTCAACAAAAAGTAGAAAAACTAGCTGAAACGATTGCAAATTATGGAGTTTCAGTACATCTAAATATCATACCTTTTACCGATACTCAGATGCGCATTAAAGAGCGTGCTCCAGCAGCATGGACAACACTTATGCTACGAGTATGTATGATGAAGACTGCAAACATGATTGCAGAACGTATCGGTGCGCAATGCATCATTACCGGGGAAAGTCTCGGACAAGTCGCAAGTCAAACAATCGAAAATATGACTGTTACCGAGGCCTTTGCAGAGCGACCTCTGCTCAGACCATTGGTTGGACTTGATAAAGAAGAAATTGTCGATACCGCAAACTTTATAGATACATACGAAACTTCAATTCTTCCATATGAAGACTGTTGTGTATTATTTAGCCCTCGCCATCCAGTATTACGAGGTACCGTTGAAGAAGCTCAGGATATCTATAAAAAATTAGAAATCGATGAGCTTATACAACAAGCCTTTGATAACAGGGTGGTCAAAAGATACTCTGCACGAGATTACACAATTGCACATTACCCTGCTACTATTACCGCGGATAACTAACCCATTTATCTTCCATTAGTAAATCGACAACTTTACCAGCATTAGCATCAATTTGCATTGAATCAAAATTCTTTTCCATCTCGCTGGCAAAGTTGTCATCACTAAGGAGTTCATTTACTTTCTTATAAATATCATGCGGTTTTTGTATAAACCATCCAACTTTATGATTTACTGCAAATCGAACATTGCCTAGTTCTTGGTTATGAATATAATGGCAAATAATAACAGGTTTTCTATTAACAAGCACTTCCATTATTGTTGAAGCACCAGCCTTGATAACTGCACAGTCACAGAGCTTAATAAGTTCGTCCATAAAATCTACATATCCAAATACATGTAGATCTAGTTTTGTAGTAAGCCGCAACGTATCCATAACTTTCTTTTTGACCGAATCGCGACCACAAACGACTGCTACTGTAAACTGAGCTTTATGAAAAATACACTGTTGTACAATTTCCAATGCACCAGGAAGCCCTTCACCTCCTCCAACTAATAAAACAATTTTTTTAGAAGGATCAAAGCCGTGTTTTAATCGAAAAGCAATCTTCTCATCATTAGTAGGTGATGTCAAAAATTTCTTATTAATGAGAAAAGGGATAACCTTAATATTATCAGGAGATACACTACATTCTGCAATAGCAGAATCTTTCATTTGTTGTGACATAACCATAAAATGTTCATCAGGCCAATGAAACCAAGCATGAGGACCATTAAATGGATCTGTCGCAATTTCGGTAAAACGGACACGCCAAGGAATTCCCCTCATTATCTTTTTTATAGTCGATGTAACAGCAAAATGGAAAGAAACAACATCTGTAATATGTTCACGTTTGATAATATTTCGTATATAAATAGGTGTATGGATACTCAGAAAAAAACGAAAAATATTCTGTATCCAATGATACTGTGCCAAATCATAGGTTAACGGAAAAGCACCTTTGAAATAATTTAAAAACAATCCATACCCTTTCTCAAAAAAGAATTTACCAAAAATATCTGATTCTGAAAAACCATGTGCCAATATAACCGGCATATCAGGGTATTTTTCCTGCATTGCTTCTTTGAGTACTTTAGCTGGGGCAATATGACCACCACCAGTATTTAAATATAAAAATAAAAATTTACGTTCCATTCTAAAATGTAAATCCCAAATATAACAGTATAAAATCAATATGAGATTTTAACACCAATACTCATATATTGATTGATAGTTTCATGTAGCTTATGTTCCCACTCATTATAAGCGGTTTGCCAAGAACCATTTCCAGTAGAACCAGAAAGCATTGCATTTTGTACACCATTATTGTGAATATACTCAAATGTATAACCAAAGTTAAAAGTAATATCACCAACTACCATACGTGGCAACTGATATGAAAGTGCAAATCCTAATTGATAAATCGTCATGATATTATCTTGACTTAAAAAATTAAGATAATCCCATGCAGTATCTATATGATGACCACCAATAAACATCTGCTGCGTATATAAAGAACCATCTGTTGAATACACGTCACCACCGTTGGTTACAATTTTTGTATATCCTGCAGTTTCTGCGCCATTTACATCTGTACTATCATACTGAGCTCCTGAAGCAGGAGCATATACTGCACCTGTTGTTGTATTTACATACACATAAGAATTAGTATGGGAATAATAATTAGTTAAATACACTTTTTCTTTTTCACTGTCAGATAATGACTCATATGCATTACCATGTCGGACAAATGACGTGAATACAGTTGCCGAAAGACGTTTAACAGGAGTAAAGCTTGCTCTAAACATTATCCTATCACTATTAGGAGGTATAGTCGCACCAACACTCACTCCATGATTAACATAATTAAGATAGTTATAGGTCTTATCAGTAAATATAGCAGTAGTATCATCATCATAACTCCAATGAGCATAATTATATGGAGTAACAAGCGTATAATTCAATGAAAGCTGACGACACCAAGCTACATTAGGAGCGTACAGAAGTCCTGTTTCAAAACCAAGTCGGATCTTAGAATCAAAATTTCCTTTAACAAGCTCATCAAGAGCCATATCATCAGAAAATACACTATTTGCCCATTCAAATCCATAGCCTGGATGAAACTCTAACAAAACTCCCATCTGGCCGTTATCAACAGAATCCCCCATACCCTGAATAGCCATAAAAGGAGCAGGAAGCACATAAGCCAAATTAGTATTTTTAAAAACCTCTGACTCATAAACTGAAAATGCAAGCATTTTATGCAATTCAAACCTGAGCGAGTGAAAACTAAAATTCTTACCCATATTTGACTTATCAAGTTTAGACGAGTCTCCATTATTCACGGTTGAACCTAACATGATATAGGTCTGAGTATATGACCATTTTTCCGCATTATAAGTTGCAGAAAAATTCGGGGCATGAAATGATGAATCACTGAGAGCTAAATCATCACCTAAAAAAGGTCCATATCCAGTACGATTAATCCCCCCCTGAACCGTAAAAGCTTCTTTTGTAAAGGCAACATTTGTATTTAAATCGATATTTGCTTCAAGAGATCCAATAGTCCATGGATCACTAACAGTATCATACAAAGAATTAGTATTTTGAGGTAATATGGTTCTATCATCATTGTTAGCCGCAAAAACTCCCAGATTATATCCCACGGATAAACCTTTATCTAAATCTAAATCTCCAACAAAAAAAGGACAAATAGCATACTGATTTGTACCTCTGGAATCTTTATCGTCAATGTCATATTCCTGTTTACGAGAATAGGTTCCAGAAAGTTCAATATGAGCTTTTCCTTCTTTTATTTGATTATAATAATCAGCAGCAATTGCTATATCAGATTCACTTCCAACCTGCATGACTGTATCAAGAATTTCTTTTATTGTAGTCAAAGCATATGGTCGTAATTGGGGTAACCGAGAAACATACCCTTTTAGATACCAGTTTTCCGCATAGGTATAAAACATATCCTGAGGATTGGTACTAACTTGTGCAAACACATCACAGCTAACAATTACCATGATGCCAATTATCAAAAAAGACAGTATTTTTTTCATATATAAATCCAATTAGTTATTATGAATCTTTGTGAGCTGACATTTTATAGCAAGTGCACACTCAACACCCCAATCCTCTTTACCAGACTCATGGAATCCTGAAGAGCCAGTATTATTAAGAATATATACAAAAGCGGGTTGCAGTGTAAATGTAAGCCACTGATTAGCATACCACGTTCCTCTCAGCGAGAGACGATTTGTATATTTTGGAGTTCCCGTAGGGGTAAGAGCATACTGATTATATGAGTTTGAATCCGTTGGATATGGCCAATTTGCAGGCCGTACAGATGACTCGCCATCAGTACTGCTCCATCCCGCAAAAATAGATTTTTCAGCATTGTTACCTTGTGCCATGAATAAATAAGTAAGATCTATTGCCCATTTAGCTGGTTTTTCATATCCAAAAGTTACTTCTCCAGCAATAGTATCAGGACCAAAAGGAGAACCAACCCATTCATAGAAAATCTGATTATCTCCCATGTTATCTGTATG
>JAILIC010000085.1 GCA_024695475.1 Treponema sp. | reverse complement strand
TCGAATCACTTTCCTTTTTTGAGCAAGACGAGAGGCTCAGAACTGCCATAAAAGACAAACATAATACTGTAAAATTCGAAACTTTCATAACCACCTCCAGTGTTATTTCTTCAATAATAATTAATTTCTTAAGTTTTGTAAATATTTTTTAATCACTTTTAAAATATTTATTTAAAATAATAAAGCCGTCCTTGCATAGAAGGACGGCTGACTGAAGAAATATACATTAGAAAGTAACTAAATTACTCTGCAGCTGGTGCAGAAACTTTCTTTTCCTTCAATGATTTGTTTTTCAAGTTAGCTTTGCAATATTTACAAATCTTAACTTTCTGACCATCAACTTCCTGTTCATACAGAACTTTGATGTTATCAGTTTTACAAATAGGACAAGTTCCTCGTCCGTGAGCTGGTTGATTGCGAATGCCACTACCGCGATGTGCTTTAGACATAACTTACTCCTTGTTTTCAGTATCAGCAGCAGGTTTTTCAGCCTTTGTAGCTTTTGCTTTAGTACCAGCAGCTTTCTTTGTTGTTGTAGAAGCTTTTTTAGCTTTTGCAGGAGCTTTAGCAGCTTTCTTTTCAGTAGTCTTTGAACCTTCAGCAGCAGTTTCTGCTTTAGCAGCTGGTTTTGCAGCTTTAGAAGACTTCTTTTCAGCTTTCTTTTCTTGAGCTTCAGTATCAAGCTTATAATCTACGAGTTCAAGGATTACCATATCAGCAGCATCGCCCTGACGGAAACCAATCTTTAAAACACGAGTATAACCACCTTTGCGATCCTGCATGCGAGGACCGATTTCGGTAAACAATTTATTCAAGATCTTTTCATCCTGAATAAACTTTGCAGCCTGACGGCGATTATGTACTGTATCTACCTTACCTCTAGTGATAAGCTTTTCAGCAGCTTTTCTTACTTCCATAGCTTTAGACTTGGTTGTAGTAATACGTTCAAATCTAAAAAGTGAAGTAACCATGTTACGTGACATAGCACGACGATGAGCTGTTGTACGTGAAAGCGGATTAAAACCATTTCTATGATTCATCTGTTTCTTCCTTCTTCTTTGTTGGGTTGACAGCGTTCTTTAAATGACTGTAATCAGTCATTCCAAGTGTCAGATTCCATTCCTGGAGTTTTTCTTTTATCTCAGTCAGGCTCTTCTTACCAAAATTGCGTGTTTTCGCAATATCATCTTCTGTCTTTTTGGTCAATTCACCGATTGTGCGAATATTTGCATTCTTAAGACAATTTGATGAACGAACAGACAACTCAAGTTCTTCAACTGGTGTATTCAATAAGTTACGAATATGTTCGTCACCCTCATCCATGTCATCATTACTACCAACATCAGCATCATTGAAGTTAACAAAAATTGAAAAATGATCTTTAGCAATTTTTGCAGCTTCAGCAAGTGCATCCTCTGGTGAAATTGAACCATCAGTCCAGATTTCAAGGATAAGCTTGTCATAATCATTACGCTGACCTACACGACAAGGTTCAATTGCATATCTTACCTTTGGTACAGGTGTAAAAATCGCATCCATCGGTATAGTACCAACTACTTCGATATAATGCTCATTTACTTCAGCAGGTACATATCCTCTACCTAAGTCAACCTGGATTTCAAAATCGACATGTGCACCTTCCATCATTTTGAAAATGTGCTGCCCTTTTGACATTACCTCAAGTGAACCTTCCTTTTCGAAACTATCACTTGTAATTGTTCCAGGACCTTTAAACTCATAAAGGATCGTATCTTCTTCGGTGTCTCCAGGAAGCCGCAAACGCATCTGTTTTAAGCTATTCAGTATTTCAAGAGTATCCTCTTCTACATTTGGAATAGTTTCAAATTCACTTGAAATAACATGAGGAACACCATCTGCATCATATGAAGTAATCCGAACAGAAGAAATTGCATATCCCGGAATCGAAGACAAAAGTACACGACGAAGGGTATTACCCACAGTAGTACCAAATCCCGGTTCAAACGGATATGCAGTAAATTTTCCGTAATTCGGGTTAGTTTCAAGATGCTCAAATGTAATGCCTTTTGGTTTTTTAAAACCCTTAAGCAGATTTTTGCGAGCCATCTGAACTCCTTATTTAGAATAGAGCTCAACCACGAGCTGTTCTTTAATATCAACCAAATCAGTTACTTCATCACGGCGTGGATAAGCTGTGAAGGTTCCTTTTACAGCATCAACATCGACTGAAACCCAAGGATTTCCAGAAGCCTTTGAAAGTTCCTTCAAACCATCCTGAATTACAGCAAGTTTTTTGCTCTTTTCTTTTACTTCAATAACATCACCTGGCTTAACATTATAGCTAGGAATGTTTACAGCCTTACCATTTACAAGAACATGACCATGAATAACAAGCTGTCTTGCCTGATTGCGATTAATTGCAAAATGCATTCTGAAGACAACATTATCCAAACGTGATTCAAGCAACTTGATAAGGTTTTCACCAGTTACACCATTCATACGCTGAGCACGTTCAAAAGTAAGACGGAACTGTTTTTCCAACATACCATACATACGTTTGATCTTCTGCTTTTCACGAAGCTGTGTACCATATTCACTACGCTTACCAGCTCTTACTTTAGGATCCTTTCCTGGTGCACCACGCTTTTTGTTAATTGGGCACTTATCACTCTGACAGCGAGCACCTTTAAGGAATAACTTAGTCTGTTCTGTTCTGCACATTCTGCAGATAGGACCTGTATATCTTGCCATTTCTTAGTTGTCTCCTTACATGCGGCGTGTTTTACGTGGGCGACATCCGTTGTGTGGGATTGGAGTAATATCAGAAATTGACTTTACTTTTAATCCCAAAGAACCCAAAGAACGGATAGCATTTTCACGACCCATTCCTGGACCTTTCACGTAAACGTGAACTTCACGCAAACCATAACTTACAGCTTTCTGAACAGCTGTTTCAGCAACAGTCTGTGCTGCAAACGGAGTAGATTTTTTTGCTCCACGGAAACCAAGTCCGCCTGAAGAAGCCCAAGAAAGAGTATTTCCGTTCAGGTCGGTAATAGTGACAATAGTATTATTGAAGGTTGCCTGAATGTATACTTTACCTTCGTAGACACTCTTCTTCTCTTTTCTCTTCTTTACAGTAGCCAATTACTTACCTCCGTCTTAGACTGCCTTCTTCTTGTTAGCAACAGTCTTCTTCTTACCCTTTCGTGTACGTGCATTTGTACGAGTACGCTGACCACGAACTGGCAAGCCCTTACGATGACGAAGACCGCGATAGCAGCCAATATCCATAAGACGTTTAATATTGAGACCAATTTCTGTGCGAAGACGTCCTTCAACTTTGTATTCTTTGTCGATAACTTCACGAAGCTTGGCCAAATCATCATTTGAAAGATCATTCATCATAGCTGAAGGATTAATCTTTGTTTTTTCACAAATTGCTTCAGCTGAAGAACGACCAATACCAAAAACGTAAGTTAAAGCGACAACGACATGTTTATTAGGGAGGTCAACTCCCGCAATTCGAGCCATCAGTTACTCCTTAACCCTGTCTCTGCTTATGTTTAGGATTTGAACAAATGATACGGATAACACCGCCTCTTTTGATAACCTTACACTTATCGCAGATAGGCTTTACGCTGGTTCGTACTTTCATAAAAGTCCCCCTGGAAATGCGTTTACTACCGAATCATGGCAACTCGCAATGAGCTACAATCCGGTAGCAAATAATATAACACATATTCCATATGTTGTTCTAGAGGTATTCACAAAATTTCTACAGATTTCGTGACCTAATTTTGCCCTTTTTAACCAATCCATCTTGATGATGCATTCTTAAAAGAGCTTCAACCTGACTCATTGTATCAAGGTCAACACCAACCATAATTATTAAAGATGTACCACCCATCAACATTGAAATTGACTGTGGGAACTTAAATAAGTTCTGGATGATTGTTGGCAAGACAGCAATTGCTGCCAAGAACAAGGAACCCGGTAATACAAGGCGATTCAAAACCCACTGTAAATGTTCTTCGGTGTTATTGGTACGGATACCAGGAATTGATCCACCATTTTCTCTTATAGTCTTTGCGATTTCTGTGGGGTTCAGAGTTACCTGAGTGTAGAAGTAAGCAAAGAATATAATAAGAATCACCATAAGAAAATTATACCAAAATCCAGTAGGTGTCAGGATAGCTGAGAGTTTACCAACCCAACGTGCTGAATTTTGATTGTTTCCAAAACTAGATATAATCTGCAAAGGAAATGTTAAAAACGAAGATGCAAAAATTACAGGAATAACATTTGATGGATTAATCTTAAATGGAAGATAGGTAGGTTGACCACCATACATTTTTCTGCCCACTACACGTTTTGCATAATGAACAGGAATTTTTCTTTCGCCACGTTCTTCGAAAACTACAAAACCAATAATTCCCAAGAACATAACAAACACGACAATAACAAAAACGATGTTCAAACCTTCGTTTTGTACCTTGTCAAAAAGTTCAATAACTGCGTGAGGAAGACGTGCAACAATACCGGCAAACAACAGCATAGAAATACCATTACCGATACCATGACCCGTAATCTGATCACCCAACCAAATTGTTACCATAGATCCGGTAGTAACCGTCAACATAGCAAGCAGTTTGAACATAAGATTATTGTCCAAAACTATACAACCAGGAATACTTTCTGCGTAAACTGTTACGGCCAAAGACTGAATAAGACAGACAACAACTGTACCCATTCGAGTCCAAGAGGAAATCTTTTGCTGGCCACCATCTTCCTGTACTACTCTTTTCAGAGAGGGGAAAATGATAAGTGCAAGTTGCATAATAATCTGCATTGAAATGTAGGGCATAACACCCAACATAAAAATAGAGAAATTAGAGAATGCACCTCCAACAAAGAAGTCCATATAACTGGCAAAAGCATTTTTATTCTGCTTTGCCAGATTATCGAAATAGCCCAACAGTACACTAGCATCAATACCAGGTATAGTTAGAACGCTTCCTAAACGGAAAACAGCAAGGACAATAAAAGTAAAGAGAATACGATCACGTAACTCTTTAACCTTGAACATATTTACGATTGAATTGCTTGCCATTTCTGTCCCCGTTTTTTATTTTTTTGCTTTTTTTGCTTTTGGTTCCAAAGGAGCCTTTACTGTTACAGTACCGCCTGCTTTTTCGATTTTCTCTTTTGCAGACTTTGATACTTTATCAACAGCAACTGTAAGCTTCTTGGTGATTTCTCCATCACCAAGCACTTTAATATTTGCTGCATCAGTTTTTAACAAACCTTTAGCATTCAATGAAACGCGATCAACAGTTTCACCATCAGCAAATTTAGCTTCAAGATCAGAAACGTTCAAAACAACATATTCCTTCTTGTAAGGATAGTTAGAAAAACCTTTCTGAGCCAGACGACGATACAAAGGCATTTGACCACCCTCGAATCCGACGTAAACTTTTCCGCCAGAACGAGACTGCTGTCCTTTATTACCACGTCCTGCTGTTGTACCACGACCAGAAGATGAACCACGGCCAACGATTCTCTTCTTTTTGTTTGCTCCCTCAGGAGCACTCAAAACTGGATTGTAATCTGCCATTATTTCATCTCCTCAACAGTTACCAGATGTGAAACATTTGCAACCATTCCACGAATAGATGCGTTGTCTTCATGTTCAACAACTGAATTTAACTTTTTCAGACCCAAGCTACGTACTGTAGCAACTTTATCAGGTTTCTGACCGATAGTACTTTTAACAAGAGTAATCTTAAGTTTTTTAGCCATAGATTAACCCCACATCTCATCCAGAGTTTTACCTCTGTTCTGTGCAACAGAACGAGCATTCATCATATGATTAATTGCATCAAAAGTTGCACGCACTACATTTACTGCAGAACTTGATCCGATAGACTTTGAAAGAACATCGGTTGCACCTGCTGCATCCATAATTGCACGTACTGCACCACCAGCGATGATACCAGTACCTGAGCAAGCAGGTTTCAAAAGCACAGATGAGCTCTTATACTTACCAAGAATTTCATGTGGAATAGTACCATTTTTAACTGGCATTACCACAAGGTTTCTCTTAGCACGATCAATACTCTTCTTAATAGCTTCTGTTACGTCATTAGCTTTACCAAATCCGTAACCAACACGACCTTTCTGATCTCCTACAACTGTAAGAGCTGCAAATGAAAAACGGCGACCACCCTTTACTACTTTAGCAGTACGATTAAGTTTAACCAGTTTTTCAACGAACTCTTTTTCTTTTGGCTCTTTGTCAAAATTCTTCTGGTGATCCATAGCCTCTCCTAGAATACGATCCCGGCTTTACGGGTTCCATCAGCAAGGGCTTTTACAACACCATGATAAAGATAACCATTGCGGTCAAAAACTACAGTTGTAATTTTTTTATCTTTAAGACGTGCACCCAGAGCCTCTCCCAACTTTGCAGCACCTTCAGTATTAGGCTTCAGGTTAGCAAATTCTTTTTCAAGAGTTGAGATAGAAGCAAGAGTTTTACCCTCGTCATCATCGATTACCTGTACGTACAGGTTGCAGTTACTGCGTGTTACAGTCATACGTGGACGTTCTGCAGTTCCATAAATAGATTTACGAATGTGAATCTTTCTGTGCAGACGTTTTCTTTGTTTGTCATTCAATTTCTTAAACATACAACTACACCTTATTTAACACCAGTCTTACCGACTTTACGTCTGATGACTTCTGTCTCATAACGTATACCCTTACCCTTATAAGGCTCAGGTTTACGCAAGCTACGAAGTTCTGCACTAAATTCTCCAACCTGCTGTTTGTTAATGCCAGAGATAGTTACCTTACCCTGAGCATCAGCTGTAACTGTCAATCCTTCTGGAATAACAGCAATAAAATCATTAGAGAATCCAAGGTTCATAACCAAGTTCTTTCCTTGTACTTCTGCACGATAACCAACACCTGTAATAACAAGAGTCTTAGAAAATCCTGCAGTTACACCAACAACCATGTTATGAATTAAATTACGATACAAGCCATGAGCTGAATTAGCAGCCTTTGAATCATCAACAGGGGTAACAATAACTTCATTACCTTTTACTTCAATAGTAACAAATTTTGTAAAATCCTGCTTCAACTCGCCTTTAGGACCTTTTACAGTCACCAAGTTATCAGCTACAGTTACAGTTACGCCTGCTGGGATTTCTACAGGAAGTTTACCTAATTTAGACATGTTAACCTCCTACTACCAAATAGAGCAGACGAGCTCGCCGCCAACCATCTTCTCTTTAGCCTTGCGACCGGTTGTAACACCAGAAGATGTTGAAACAATAACAATGCCATAACCGTTATAAACACGTGGCATATCTTTATAACCTGAGTAAACACGACGTCCAGGTGTTGAGATTTTCTCAAGACCATGGATTACAGAATTGTTCAACTCATCATATTTCAAGAAGATACGGATAATGCTGTGACCTTCATCCTGAACTTTCTTAAAGTTTTTGATAAAACCTTCAGTTTTCAGGATCTTCACGATTTCCAGCTTAAGCTTGGATGTAGAAACATCTACTTTTTCGTGGCGGGCCTGTGCCGCATTCCGGATCTTAGTAAGCATATCTGCTACGGGATCTGATGCACTCATTTTTATCTCCTACCATTCTACCAGCTGGATTTTGTGACGCCTGGCAACAGGCCTTCACTAGCTAACTTACGGAAGCAAAGACGACACATCTTATACTTACGAAGATATCCGCGTGGGCGACCACAGATCTTGCACCGATTATAACGTCTGGTGCTATATTTTGGAGTGCGGTTCGCCTTGATTATCATTGATTTCTTAGCCATGAACTCCTCACTTATTTCCGGAAAGGCATATTGAACTTGGCAAGCAAAGCACGGGCTTCATTATCCGTCTTAGCACTAGTTACAATTGTGATGTTCAGGCCGGAAATCTTTGTAATTTTATCAAAGTCGATTTCCGGGAAGATAATCTGTTCTGTAATACCAAGAGAAAAATTACCATGACCATCAAAGCCAGTAGCTTTGATACCACGGAAATCCTTAACACGAGGAAGTGCTACATTGATAAGACGATCAAGGAATTCATACATGATGTTTCCTCTCAAAGTTACCATTGCACCAACCTCATTGCCCTCACGCAGTTTAAAGTTAGCAATACTCTTCCTTGCCTTTGTTTTAACCGCGTGCTGACCTGTTATTTGTGTAAGGTCAGTAACAGCGGCATCAAGGAGTTTCTTATTGGTGAGAGCTTCGCCAACACCCATGCTTACTACAATCTTTTTGACTGCAGGAATCTGCATGGTTGAAGTATAACCTAACTCTTTGAAGAGTTCTTTGGCGATAGTGTCCTTATAGACTTTCTTAAGCCGGGGTACGTAATTATCCATTACAGAGTTTCTCCACATTTACGGCAAACACGAATTTTCTTGTCGCCGTCAAGCTTATAACCAATCTTAGTAGGACCGCATTTTTTACATACGATCGCTACATTAGAAATATTCAGAGGAGCTTCAATTTCGGCAATGCCACCTTGATCCTGCTGAGAACGTTTCTTCATTGCTTTCTTGACAATGTTTACACCTGATACAATAACTGCATCCTTTTTAGACAAAATGCGTACTACTGTACCACGTTTTCCTTTATCTTTTCCAGCGATAACCTGTACAGTGTCATCCTTATGGATTTTAAATTTCTTGTCCATGTCAATCGCTCCTTAAAGAACTTCCGGAGCCAGTGAAATGATCTTCATATAATCCATATCACGAAGCTCACGAGCTACAGGGCCAAAAATACGTTTTCCCTTTGGGTTCTTATTTTCATCGATAATAACACAAGCGTTATCATCAAATCTAATATAAGTTCCATCAGGACGACGATATTCTTTTGAAAGGCGAACAATAACAGCCTTTTCAATAGAACCCTTTTTAATAGTAGATGTAGGAATTGCTTCCTTTACAGCTACAACAACTACGTCACCAATACCTGCATAGCGGCGATGTGTACCGCCCAGTACTTTGATACACTGAACGATTTTAGCACCAGAGTTATCAGCAACAGTCATATTTGATTGCATCTGCAGCATTTCAATTACTCCTTCACTTATTTTGCACGTTCAATGATTTCAACCAAACGCCAGCATTTTTCTTTGCTAAGCGGGCGACTCTCAACGATACGAACTGTGTCACCAATGTGAGCTTCATTCTTTTCATCGTGAGCCTTGCATTTCTTGGTCTGTGTTACATATTTCTTATAAAGCTGGTCCATTCGCTTTGTAGAAACTGTTACAACAATAGTCTTATCCATCTTATCGCTAGTAACAATACCTACAAGAGAAAGTTTCGTAGCTTTAGCAGTCTTAACAGCCTGTTCTTCCACGGGTCAGCTCCTACTTGTTTGCTCCAGCAGTTTCTTTCTGCTGGATAAACGTATTCAAGCGTGCGATTTCACGACGCATGGTACGTTTCTGCATTGGGTTATCTACATGAGATATTATCATTTGAAAACGTAAATCCATGTATTTTCTTTTCAGCTCATCGCGCTGTGCAACCAATTCAGCATAAGACAGTTCTTTATCTGTTTTCTTTGATTTAGCCATCTTATTCCTCCTATGCTTGTACCGGCTTAAAAGCTATCTTAGTAATAATTGGAAGTTTGCTACTTGCAAGGTGTAATGCCTGTTCAGCAACCTTGATGTCAACTCCACCAATCTCAAATAAAATCATACCAGGTTTGATATTAGCAGCCCAGAATGCTGGAGCACCTTTACCCTTACCCATACGAACTTCTGCAGGTTTTCTAGAAATTGGCTTATCTGGGAAAACACGAATCCAAACCTGTCCTTTACGCTCAAGTTTACGATTGATAGCAACACGAGCTGCTTCAATAACTTTAGCATCAAGCCAGATTGGTTCCATAGCAACCAGAGCTATATCACCAAAATCAATATTATTATCACGTGTAGCAAAACCTTTTGTTCTACCACGCTGCACCTTACGGTGAATTACTCTTTTAGGACTAAGTGGCATAGACTAACTCCTTGAAGATTTTTCTGCAACGTCGGAGGTGTTTTCAGCAGACTTAGCCTGATCATTTGATTTGTTACCACGTTCATGACGAGGTTTTCTTACCAACTGACCTGCATCTTCGTTCTGCTCGTGACCATAATTCATACCATTGTAAACCCATACTTTAACACCGATTTTACCGTATGTTGTAAGAGCTTCATAAGTACCATAATCAATATCTGCACGAAGAGTATGAAGAGGTACACGACCTTCCTTATGCTCTTCAGCACGTGTCATATCAGCACCACCAAGACGACCTGAAAGACGGATTTTAATACCCTGTGCACCAGCACGCATAGCGTTGCTAGTAGACTGTTTCAGAGCCTTGCGGAACGAACCACGGCTAATAAGCTGACGTCCGACATTCTGTGCAATAAGGGAAGCATTTACATCAGCACGTTTGATCTCTTTAATTTTGATCTGTACTTTCTTTGTAAGGTGCTTCTGGATATCAGCGCTAATCTTTTCGATTGTGGCGCCTTTTACACCAATGATAACTCCAGGGCGAGCTGTATGAATAACAATAGTAACTCGCTGTGGATGACGAATGATTTCAATTTCGGCAATATCAGCGTTCTTGCATTCTGGAGCTTCAGAAACGAGCTTACGAATCTTAATATCTTCCAAAACCAAGTCAGCATACTCACGAGGAGATGCATACCAACGAGACTGCCAAGTCTTGTTAACTCCAAGACGTAGACCAATAGGACTTACTTTCTGACCCACTTTATTCCCCCGCCTTTTCGTCAACTACTACAGTAATATGACACATACGTTTTAAGAGCTGATCAGCACGGCCGCGAGCGCGGAACCATACTCTCTTCAGTCTTGGACCTTCGTCAATACGAATTTCCTTAACATAGAGCATATCTTCATCCAGTTTGTTATTAGCATTCAATGCATTTGCAACAGCAGACTTAAGAGTGCTACGAATAAGACGAGCACCTTTCTGTGGCATATACGAAAGAATTGCCATAGCTTCCGAACAGGACTTTTGATTAATTACATGAGCTACAGGGCGAACCTTTGTAGGAGATGCAATAAGGAACTTTGTTGTGGCTACATAACCTTTCTTTACAGTCATAATATCCACCTATTTATTTAGCAGCGGCTTTTTTATCAGTGCCGCCATGACCACGGAATGTACGTGTTGGAGCAAATTCACCCAGCTTGTGACCGACCAAATTTTCTGTAACATATACAGGAATCCATGACTTGCCGTTATAAACAGAAATTGTATTTCCAACCATTTCTGGAATGATTGTTGAGCAGCGAGAATATGTTTTAATCATTTTCTTGTCTGCTTCTTTGTTCATTTCTGTAACCTTTTTATAAAGACTCTTTTCAATAAAAGGTCCTTTTTTAACAGATCTAGACACCGTTATCTCCTATGCAACACTATTTCTTCCGACGAGAAATAATAAATTTACTTGACGTCTTCCGCTTGTTGCGGGTCTTATAACCTTTACAAGGCTGTCCCCATGGAGTAACAGGGTTACGTCCTTTACCAGCGCCTTCACCACCACCAAGAGGGTGATCGACAGGGTTCATAGCCATACCACGTACTGTAGGGCGAATACCAAGCCATCTCTTGTGACCTGCTTTACCATACTGAACGTTCATATGATCTTCATTACCAACAACACCAATTGTTGCATAACATTTGCCATGAACACGGCGAAGTTCACTTGAAGGAAGACGAATTGTTACGTAATCACCTTCTTTTGCAGCTACCAATGCGCTAGCACCAGCAGAGCGAACAAGCTGACCACCACGTCCCAGTGTAAGCTCAATATTATGTACTGTGAAACCAACTGGAATTGCTTCCAATGGTAATGCATTTCCAACAGTTGGAGTAGCATTTTCACCAGCCATAATCTTTTGACCAACAGTCAAACCTTTTGGAGCAATAATATACCGTTTATCACCATCTGCATAGAAAATCAAAGCGATATTTGCACTGCGGTTTGGATCATACTCAATTGTCTTTACTGTTCCAGGAATACCGTGCTTATCTCTTTTAAAATCTATTGTACGATACAGTCTTTTGTGACCGCCGCCCTGATGACGTACAGAAATACGACCACCAGCACCACGTCCACCGTTTTTGTGAAAACCAGACACCAATGTCTTTTCGGGTTTATCGGTTGTCAGTTCACTTTTGACCAGGTCTATACGAGTGCGTGTACCTGCGGTGATAGGCTTAAATATCTTAAGAGCCATCTTTTTCCCCTTAATTTACGCAGTCGCGGGCTTATGCGCCCTCGAACACCTTAATTGTTTCGCCATGTGCAACACGCACGATAGCTTTTTTGTAACTAGCAGTACGTCCAGGACGCCCCCGAAGACGTTTCATTTTGCCCATTACATTCATTGTTGTACAGTTAACAACTTTTACTTTAAAAAGTTTTGCAACTGCTTCCTTAATCTGTGTCTTTGTAGCTTCAGGATGTACGATAAACACATACTTATCCTGATCACGCAGTGCTGTAGCCTTTTCAGAAATCACAGGCTTGATGATAATGTCTTCATTTAACATTATTCAGCCTCCTTTTCTTCTGCATTATAAAACTGCGAAAGATTCTTTGCTGCTGTTTCCAACATAATAACCTTGCGTCCGTAGAACAAATCATGAGCGCGCAAGCGGTTAAAAGAAAGGAAAGAAAGACTTGGGATATTTTTTCCAGCCTGTTTAATCTTTGCATCATCATCTTTCAAAATAATGACAGTGCGTTCATCTTTTGCAAAGTTAGAAAGAATTTTTACCAAATCCTTAGTTTTTCCACTTTCAACAGTAAAATCTTCTACTACAGTTAGACGATCACTCTGAGCCTGAAGACTCAGGATTGATTTCATAGCCAAGCGCTTTGCTTTTTTAGGAATAGCATAGCTAAAATCTCTTGGTTTTGGTCCAAAAATTGTACCACCGCCAACTGTAATTGGTGACTTTTTATCACCACGACGTGCACGACCAGTACCCTTCTGTTTGTACGGTTTAGCATTGCTGCCATGAACTTCTGCACGAGTTTTTGTGCAAGCAGTTCCTACACGTTTATTTGCTAATTCATTATTGATGGCGTAATAAATGACATCTTCATTTACCGGGAGGCCGAATACGTTGTCATCGAGTGTAATTGTACGCAGCTCTTTACCATCGACTGAATAGACTTTCTTTTCCATAGTCTTCCTCTGTCGTTATTTTTTTACCGCGGACTTGACGATCAGCGTGCAGTCTTTATTCCCGGGAACAGCCCCGCGAACCAAAATAACCTTCAACTCAGGATCAATTTTAACGATCTTGAGATTCTGTACAGTAACGCGCTGACAACCCATATGACCAGGAAGCTTAATATTCTTAAAGCTGTGTCCTGGAGTTGTACATTCGCCTGTACCACCCGGCTCACGATGGAATTTAGAACCGTGAGTTGCACGTCCACCATGGAAGCCCCAACGCTTCATAACACCCTGAAAGCCCTTACCTTTAGAAGTTGCGGTAACATCAAGAAAGCGTGATTTTTCAAAAAGTTCAAGACCTACAAGATCTCCAACTTTTACTTCGCCTTCAAAGTCACGGAATTCCTTCAAATGACATTTTGGGGCAATGTTTTCAGGAAACTGACCGGCATAAGCTTTGTTAACATGGCTCTTCTTCATATCATCGAGACCAAGAACAACAGCATCATATCCGTTTGTTTCTTTTGTCTTTGTAGAAACAACTACATTAGGTTCAACGCGGATCACGGTTACTGGGATTAAATTACCGCTTTCGTCAAAAACCTGAGTCATCCCTACTTTTTTTGCGATCAGACCTTTCATTCTGATTTCTCCTACATAAGGATCCTGCAACACAGGACTCCTTTAATTTTTTTACGGCCGTCGTCCCAGATCCAGGGGACCGCACCGTTACATAACAACAAGTTAAAACCTATTGTTTAATTTCTACGTCTACACCGGCAGGAAGTTCCAGCTTCATCAGTGAGTCCATAACATCAGCTGTGGGCTCAAGAATGTCAATAAGACGTTTGTGTGTGCGCATTTCAAACTGCTCACGAGATTTTTTATTAACGTGAGGTGAACGCAGTACAGTTACCTTATTGATTCTGGTAGGAAGCGGGATAGGTCCTGAAACCTTTGCACCTGCTTTCTGTACAGTCTGCACGATGGCTTTTGCACTCTGATCGATCAGCTCCACATCAAATGCACGGAGTCTAACTCGAATCTTTCCGTTAGCCATTATTCCTCCAAAAATCGGACAACTCTTAACGAGTCATCCGATTTTAATTAAAAACTATTCAATAACTTTTGTTACCTGTCCTGAAGCGATTGTGTGACCGCCTTCACGGATAGCAAGTTTCAAACCTTCATCCATAGCGATTGGGTGAATCAATTCACCAAGAACTTTTACGTTATCGCCTGGTTTAACCATATCTACACCAGCTTCCAATTCAACTGTACCAGTGATATCAGTTGTACGGAAGTAGAACTGTGGTCTATAACCTGTGAAGAATGGGCTGTGACGACCACCTTCTTCCTTTGAAAGAACGTAGATCTGAGCTTCGAACTTTGTATGAGGGTGGATTGAACCCGGCTTTGCAAGAACCTGACCGCGTTCTACATCCTTCTTTTCAACACCACGGAGCAAAATACCAACGTTATCACCAGCAATACCCTGATCCAATGTCTTGTTGAACATTTCGATACCAGTTACTGTTGATTTTGCAGTTGGACGGATACCAACAATTTCAACTTCATCGTTCATGTTAATAACACCACGTTCGATACGTCCTGTTACTACAGTACCACGACCAGAAATTGTAAAGATATCTTCAATTGGCATCAAGAATGGTTTTGCATCATCACGAACTGGATCATCAAACCATGTATCCATAGCTGTCAAAAGCTCTTCAATACACTGTGTATTCTGAGGATCCTCACCCTTATTAAGAGCGTTGAAAGCAGAACCTTTAATAATTGGTGTTTCTTCAGAGAAACCATACTCTTTAAGAGTATCCTTAACTTCTTCAACTACCAACTCAAGAAGATCTGGATCATCAACCTGATCAACTTTGTTCAAGAAAACAATAATCTTTGGTACACCAACCTGACGAGCAAGCAACAAGTGCTCACGTGTCTGAGGCATAACAGAATCAGGAGCTGAAACAACAAGAATAGCACCATCCATCTGTGCAGCACCAGTGATCATGTTCTTAATATAGTCAGCATGACCTGGGCAGTCGATGTGAGCATAGTGACGTTTGTCTGACTGATACTCAAGGTGACGAGTATTGATAGTAATACCACGCTCTTTTTCTTCAGGAGCGTTATCAATTTCATCATACTTCAATACTTTATCGCCGTATTTCTTTCCACAATATGTTGTGATAGCAGCAGACAAAGTGGTTTTACCATGGTCTACGTGACCGATAGTACCAACGTTCATGTGAGGCTTCGTTCTTTCGAACTTTTCCTTTGCCATGTTCTTCTCCTTGCGAGAATTCTTTACATCCTCGCATAACTTTATTTAATGTGTTGCACTTTAAGCCAGAACGAGGTCACCTTCTAACAAGAAAGGCCACATTCGCATACACACTTTAATGACACAATTATCTTATAGTGATTTTTGGAAACGGAATAGAAATAAATCTCGCATAACATCCATAATCTCGAATGTTAATGGCCGGTACCACCTATCACCATCAAACAATGTGTTCGACGACTGGTTTGGCATCCTGGAGCCACGGTCTTATCCAAAAAAAGACCAGATCAGATACCCCTCGATGCTCATTCAATCATCTATAATTACCATCAACGATAGTAATTACCACATCAACGGGTCGTTCCACCTGAAGATATATTTTCATATATCAACTTTACGGTTTCACCGGATTAAAAACATCCGCCTGACTCTCAAAGAACCCTAATCTTTCTGCTTATCCAAATACAATTTTCACAGATAGCAGTGACATAATTTATATACTTTTTAACAATAAATTGCAATAGATATAAGCAATAAAAATAAAAAAAAGCGCCCTTTTCGGACGCTTTTTTTTGTCAAATAGATGCTACCATCTATAATGAGCAAATGCCTTGTTTGCTTCTGCCATCTTATGGGTATCTTCCTTCTTCTTGAAGGCTGAACCGGTATTGTTATATGCATCAAGCAATTCAGATGCAAGAGTATCTGACATGCCATGACCACTTCTTGAGCGTGCAGCACCGATTACCCATCTCATAGCCAAAGCTTCTGCACGACCCTCACGAATCTCAACAGGAACCTGGTATGTAGCACCACCAACACGGCGTGATTTTACCTCTACAAGAGGCTTTACATTATCGAGAGCTTTCAGCAAAACTTCAAGTGGATCCTTGTCAGTTTTAGCCTTAAGCTTATCCATAGCATCATAAATAATTTTTGTGCATGTAGCCTTCTTTCCAGAAAGCATCATGCGTCTAACCAACTTAGATACAACGACGCTGTTGTATTTTGCATCCGGCAGAATCGGACGATCAACGGATTTCTTATGTCTTCCCATTTTAACCCTCTATTATGCCTTTGGACGCTTAGCGCCATATTTTGAACGACCGCGTTTACGATCTTCAACACCAAGAGTATCCTTGGTTCCACGAATGATGTGATAACGAACACCAGGAAGATCCTTTACACGACCACCACGAATAAGTACAACAGAGTGTTCCTGCAAGTTATGTCCAATACCAGGAATATATGCAGTAACTTCAATTCCATTGCTCAAGCGAACACGAGCTACTTTACGAAGAGCAGAGTTCGGTTTTTTAGGGGTAACAGTCATTACACGAGTGCAGACACCACGTTTCTGTGGACAAGACTCAAGCGCGGGAGCTTTAGTTCTGTTAGTTGCAGAATGACGACCCTGACGTATTAATTGGTTAATTGTAGGCATCGGCCTATCTCCTATATTTTTGCCGGTCAGCACCCCGGACAAGGTTGCAATTTAAACTACTTACGTAGGTTCTCTATAGTAACGAATTCCTGTCAAGCTAGTCAAGCCTGACAAGAACAGTTTTTATTAATCAGCCTCATCAACCTCGGATGCCATCATTCCAGGCTCCTCGATTTGAGCTTCCAACACTTTTTCTTCTCGACGTTTTTCAAGAATTTCTTCCATCTGAACATCAAGATCCTTATTATCATTTGCATCAAACAAACGAATATCACGATAATTCTTGATACCAGTACCTGCTGGAATCATGTGACCGATAACAACATTTTCTTTAAGACCATGCAAGTTATCAGTTGCACCAGAAATTGCAGCATTCGTCAAAACTCGTGTAGTTTCCTGGAATGAAGCTGCAGAAATAAATGAATCAATATTCAATGCAGCTTTTGTAATACCCTGGAACATCGGCTGTGCAACAGCAGGCTGACCACCTTCTGCAACAACACGGCGATTTTCTTCATGGAATCTATACTTGTTAACTTGCTGGCCAAAAATAAAGTTTGTATCACCAACAGAAACAATCTCTACCTTACGCAACATCTGACGAACTATAATACCGATATGCTTATCATTGATGCTTACACCCTGTGCACGATAAACCTGCTGAATTTCATCCATAAGGTAATTCTGCAATGCATCTTCGCCAAGGATTGCCAATACATCATGAGGGCTTGGAGAACCATCGCAAAGCTGCTCACCAGCCTCAACATGGTCACCATCACGAACAAGCATTCGTTTATTAATTGGAACAAGGTGTTCGTATACTTTACCAAATTCATCTTCAACGGTAACAATACGCTTGCCCTTTGTAATTCCTTTAAATTTAACCAAGCCTGAAATCTTAGCAAGAACGCAAGGACTCTTAGGTTTGCGTGCTTCAAACAATTCAGAAACACGAGGCAAACCAGCAGTAATATCGTTTGTCTTTGCAGCTTCCTTCGGGAATTTTGCCAAAGTAACACCAGCACCCACAGCCTGTTTATCTTCGACCATCAAAATAGCACCTGCAGGCAAATAATAACTACCACGCTCATTACCAGCTTCATCTGTAATCAAAATACGAGGTTGTTTCTGATCAAGATGGAGGTCAGTAATAGTACGTTCGGTCTTTCCTGTCTGCAAGTCCAATTTTTCTTCCAAAGTTGAACCAACGATAATATCTTCAAAGTGAATATAACCATCACTTTCAGCAATAATCGGTTCACTAAATGGATCAAACTCTCCAAGAGGTTTACCAGCTTCGATAATATCACCCTGCTTAACAAAGATTGTAGAACCATTGGAAATTTCAATCTTCTGATCATTGTTGATAAGATAGACTGCATCACCAATAACCATAACCTGTCCTGTAGCAGCAGCTTTTACATCACCATTCTTGCCTTTGATAAGAACAGAGTCTTTCATTATACGTCCACCGTCAGCAACAACAAGTTCATCACCGGTAGACAAGATTTCTTTTGCAAGAATACGATTTACAGTCATAAAGCCTTTACGTGTAAACAACCAGTTATTATCTTTTGTAACAACGTGTGTACCAGTAACTTCTCTTACAAATGCTGTAAATTTAAGAACAATGCGGTTCTCTTCTGTTGACTTTTCTGCAGCACCACCAGAGTGGAATGTACGCAATGTCAACTGAGTACCAGGCTGTCCGATAGACTGTGCAGCGATAACACCAACAGCTTCACCAATCTCAACTATCTTGTTGCGAGCAAGGTTCTGTCCATAGCATTTTACACAAACACCATGTTTTGCCTCACAGGTAAGAACCGTTCTTAGTTTTACCTTTTCTACACCGGCAGCTTCAATTTTCTTAGCAAGTTCTTCATCAATATATTCATTAACATCACAAAGAACTTCACCAGTAATTGGGTGAATAACACGCTCTATAGTGTAATGTCCTACGATACGATCAGCCAGATGAACTACAATTTCATCACCTTCTTTTATCGCAGCGTAATCAATACCATTAATTGTTCCACAATCATCTTCATTTACAACAACGTCTTGTGCAACATCAACCAAACGACGGGTCATATAACCTGCGTCTGCGGTCTTCAAAGCTGTATCAGACAAACCTTTACGTGCACCGTTTGTTGAAATAAAGAACTCGATAACAGACAAACCTTCTTTAAAGTTTGAACGGATTGGCAACTCAATAATATCACCATTAGGCTTAGCCATCAAACCACGCATAGCGGCCAACTGTGAAATCTGCTTTGGAGAACCTCGAGCACCAGATTTAGCCATCATATAAATGGTGTTAAATCCATCTTTATCTTTTGACAGATTTTCCATCATTAACTTAGTTAAATCTTCATTAGTACGAGCCCAAATATCACAAACACGCTGGTAACGTTCTTCAGCAGTAATAATACCTTTTGAATACTGACCAATGATATCTTCAACTTCCTTATTGGCCTTATCAACCATATCCTTCTTTGCATCAGGAACAATGATATCATCCATTGAAAGTGTAGCACCATAGAATGTAGCATTCTTATAACCAACGGCTTTCAAAGCATCCAAAGTCTGTATAGCAAGCCAAGGTCCCTTTTCATGATAGACATGTTCTACCAAAGCCTTAAGCTTTTTATCACCCATCTGTTCGTTTACGTATTCAACTTCAGCAGGAAGAGCTTCGTTAAATGCGAGCATACCAGCAGATGTTTCAATAACCTTACCGTTATATGGAGCTTTTTCTACTGGTACTTTAATAGCAGCTTGCCACTCGATATTACCAGTTTCAGCAGCCATACGAACTTCATCTGAAGAGCTAAAACGCTTTCCTGTACCCTTAGCATGAGGCTTAATTGAAGTCATATAGTAAATACCAAGAACCATATCCTGAGATGGATATACGATAGTATTACCATTAGCCGGGTCTAGAATATTACGAGCAGAAAGCAATAATGTCCAACATTCCATCTGAGCAGCCTGGGTCAATGGAACGTGAATAGCCATCTGGTCACCATCAAAGTCAGCGTTAAATGACTTACAAGCAAGAGGATGCAGTTTTAAAGCCTTACCTTCAACCAGTACCGGCTCAAATGCCAAAATACCCAAACGGTGCAGTGTAGGAGCACGGTTTAACATAACCGGATGTTCACGTACAACTTCATCCAGAATAGCGTATACTTCAGGAGAATCCTGTTCAACAAGCATCTTTGCTTTCTTAATGTTGAAAACAACATCCTTATCAACAAGCTTCTTCATAATAAACGGCTTAAACAATTCCAAAGCCATCTTTGTAGGCAAACCACACTGCCACAGTTTTAGTTCTGGACCAACAACGATTACAGAACGACCTGAGTAGTCAACACGCTTACCCAACAAATTCTGACGGAAACGTCCTTGCTTACCTTTAAGCATATCACTAATTGACTTCAAAGGACGATTTGATGCACCTTTTACAACACGCTTACGCTTACTGTTATCAAACAAAGCATCAACTGCTTCCTGTAACATACGCTTTTCATTGCGAATAATAATATCAGGAGCAGAGAGTTGCTGAAGTCTCTTAAGACGATTATTACGATTAATAACGCGTCTATATAAATCATTCAAATCAGAGGTAGCAAAACGACCACCATCCAACTGAACCATTGGACGCAAATCAGGTGGAATAACAGGAACAACGTCCAAAATCATCCAAGATGCTTTATTTCCTGAAGATCGGAAATTCTCAACGATTTCAATACGTTTAAGCAAACGCTTATCACTCTTAGCACCTTTCTCAATCATCTTTGCACGCAATTCTGCAGCAAGAGCATCGAGGTCAAGCCCCTCAAGTAAAGTTTTAACAGCCTCAGCACCCATACCTGCTGTAAATGAGCCGCCGTAACGTTCTTGTGCTTCCATATATTCATCTTCAGAAAGCAACTGCATCTTTTTAAGATCAGTATCACCTGGATCAATAACGATATACTTTTCATAGTACAATACAGAGCGTAATGCAGCTACCTGAAGATCAAGAAGCAAGCCCATACGGCTTGGTACAGAGCGATAATACCAAATATGACTTACTGGAGCAGCGAGCTCGATATGACCTGTACGCTCACGTCGTACCTTAAAATGGGTAACTTCAACACCACAGCGATCACAAATAACACCCTTATAACGGATAGATTTGAATTTACCACAATAGCATTCCCATTCTTTTGTTGTACCAAAAATACGTTCACAGAAAAGACCATCCTTCTCAGGACGCAAAGTACGATAGTTTATAGTTTCAGGTTTTTTAACCTCACCATAAGACCACGCTCTGATGGTATCTGGGGAGGCAAGCTTTATTTTAAGACTATCAAAATCCTGAATATCACGCATTATGCATTCTCCTTATCAAAACCAGAAGCAGCTTTATCAATAAGCTCCTGATCACGCTCTGTAAGAGCGATCTGCTTACCCTTGGCATCATAGATAGTAAAATCAAGTGCAAGGCCACGAAGTTCCTGAACCAACACGTTAAATGATTCTGGAACACCTGCAGGAGTTGAAGGGTCACCCTTAACAATAGACTCATAAATCTTTGAACGTCCATTCATATCATCAGACTTAATTGTCATCATTTCCTGCAAAGTATTGGCAGCACCATATGCTTCAAGTGCCCAAACTTCCATTTCACCAAGACGCTGACCACCAAACTGAGCCTTACCACCCAACGGCTGCTGAGTAACCAAAGAATATGGACCAGTAGAACGTGCGTGCATCTTATCATCAACAAGGTGGTGCAATTTAAGGAAGTAAATAACACCAACAAAGATAGGATTAATAAATGGCTCACCAGTACGTCCATCACGCACAACTTGTTTACAATCTACACTTAAGCCAGCTTCTTTAAGCTTTTCAGCAATCTGCTCCTGTGAAGGAGTCTGGAAAGCAGGACATTCATAGTATTGATTCAACAATTTACCAGCAATACCAAGCTCAGACTCCATAATCTGACCGATATTCATACGAGAAGGAACACCCAATGGGTTCAAACAAACATCAAGAGGTGTACCATCTTCCAAATATGGCATATCTTCAACAGGAAGAATACGTGCAACAACACCCTTGTTACCGTGACGTCCAGCCATCTTATCACCTTCACACAGCTTACGCTTATTAGCGATAAGAACTTTTACTACTTCATCAACACCTGGATTAAGGTCATCACCTTCTGTACGACGCATACGCTGTACATCAATAACAACCCCCTCAACACCATGTGGAACACGTAATGAACTGTCACGAACTTCTTTAGCTTTTTCACCAAAGATAGAATTCAACAACTTAAATTCTGGAGTTGTTTCTGTCTCACTCTTAGGAGTAACTTTACCAACAAGAATATCACCTGAATGTACTTTAGCACCAATACGAATAATACCTTCTTGATCAAGGTTATCGAGAGCCTTTTCAGCAGTATTAGGTACATCTCGGGTAATCTTTTCAGGTCCAAGCTTTGTTTCACGGATTTCTGTTGGGAATTCTTTAATATGTATAGAAGTATACATATCTTCCTTAACAACACGCTGTGAAATCAAAACAGCATCCTCGTAGTTGTAACCATTCCATGGAACGAATCCAACCAACAAGTTACGACCCAAAGCAAGTTCACCATTAAATGTAGCAGGACCATCAGCAAGTACAGCACCAGCAGCTACTTTTTCACCAACATCAACAGTTGGACGCTGATGATAACAAGTATCCTGGTTTGTACGCTGATATTTCAAAAGATGGTAAACATCTTCAATACCATCTTCTGGATTATCAGGTTTAATCTTTACAGTATCACTAGTTACCCAAGTAACAGTACCTGCATGCTTTGCTTTAATAAGTACACCAGAATCATAGGCACACTTGCGTTCCATACCTGTACCAACATGAGGAGGTTCAGGGAACAACAAAGGAACAGCCTGTCGCTGCATGTTACAACCCATCAAAGCACGGTTAGCATCGTCGTGTTCAAGGAATGGAACCAAAGATGCAGAAACAGAAATAACCTGACGAGGAGAAACGTCCATATATTGAACATCTTTTGGAGAACGCTGAGTATAGTTACCACGGTTACGGCAAGAAATCATATCGGTTGCAAAAGAACCGTCTTCTTTCATACCTTCACTAACCTGACCAATAAAGTACTTATCTTCATCCATTGCAGACAGATATTCAATCTTATCTGTTGCCTTTCCGTTTTCAATCTTGCGATACGGAGCTTCAAGGAATCCATATCCATTAACGCGGGTATAAATGGCCAAAGATACAATCAAACCAATGTTCGGACCTTCAGGAGTTTCAATAGGACACATACGTCCATAATGAGAATAATGAACATCACGAACTTCAAAGCCTGCACGATCACGTGACAAACCACCAGGACCAAGGGCATTCAAACGTCTCTTATGAGTTAACTCTGCCAGAGGATTAACCTGATCCATAAATTGTGACAGCTGACTAGAACCGAAGAATTCTTTTATTGCTGCAACAATCGGTTTAATAGAAATCAAATCCTGAGGCTTCATAGTCTCAGTCTCTTTAAGACTCATGCGCTCTTTAGCAATACGTTCCATACGACTAAAAGCAGTCTTTAACTGATTAGTCATCAATTCACCAACAGAGCGGATACGACGATTTCCAAGGTGATCGATATCATCAACAAGTTCATCACCAATATACACTTCGATAAGATATTTCATCGTATTGATGATATCATCCTTTATCAGTGTATAATCTTGAACTGGTTCTGGATAATCAAATTTCTTATTTAGTTTATAACGACCAACTCTACCTAAGTCATAGCGTCGAGAAGAAAAGAACATTGAGTTCAAATCTTTTTCAGCAGCTTCAACAGTAATTGGTTCACCTGGCATCAAAATTGCATAAACAGCCGCAAGTGCATCATCTTTTGTTGGTTCTTCATTATCAGAACCTTCTTTAGCAAAGCGGATATCTTCTCTTTCAAAACAATTTATTATGATCTGAGAATCAAGAGAATCATTTTTTTCTTCTTTACTACCTGGATGAACACGAGTATCAAAAGTAATAACAGTAATTTCTGATACGCCATTAGCAACCAAGTCATCAACATCATGAGGATGAAGACGCTCACCTGCACGGAACAGTTTTTTATCTTCACCAGAGTCTTTATCTTTTATCATTACTGCACTAGCAAGAACTTTATCTACTAATGCATCCTTTGACTCTCTATCATCAACAACTTTTAAAGTTTCTGTCTTATAGAAGCAACGAATAATTTCTTCACGAGTTGTAAAACCAAGAGCACGAAGGAAAATAGTACCTAAAATCTTCTTTTTACGATCGATTTTAGCATAAATAAGTTCCTTTTTCTGATCGATTTCAAATTCCAACCAAGAACCACGATAAGGAATAATACGGCTACCGTATACGCCTTTATCATGATTAAAAATAACACCAGGAGATCGGTGAATCTGGGAGACAACAACACGCTCTGCACCATTGATAACAAATGTACCACGGTCAGTCATTAACGGAATATCACCCATGTAAATATCTTTTTGAAGAATTGCACCCGTCTGTAAGAAATTTAGATTAATGCGGGCTTTCAAAGGTACAGAATAAGTCAAACCTTTCTGTTTACATTCAAGTTCTGAAAATTTGATGTTTGGTACATCAAGTTCATAAAATTCATATTCCAGAACCATATCACCATTAGGACTTTCAATAGGGAACGTAGATTTAAATGCATCCTGTAACCCTTGATCTAATAATGGTTCATGGTTTTCCAGTCTTTTTTTCTGTAAAAAACTTTCGTAAGATGATGTCTGGATATCAATAAGATCAGGAACATCCATAGCTTGCTGGATGTCTTTGCCATAATACTGACGATTAATCGTCCGGCTCTTAGCGAACATTGCAACCCCTCTGTTGTGCGCTTACAGTTTTTTCGTTCAGCTACATGCCAGAAACTCAGGCACAGCACTGAAACCACTGCAGTTAGTAAGACGGAGAGACGTCCTACTGTTTATATACTTTATATAAAGAAAAACAAGTTAAAAGAAACACTAAAGCTGCCAGATGACAATCATCCGGCAGCTTCATAATTCAAGCAACAAAATCGAGTAAAAAATTTGTATAATTTAGAGTAATAACAAGCACTTATTTCTTGCTTGCTGTACCACCAGCTTCAGTGATATCTGCAACCATCTTGTCAGCATCAGCCTTGCTTACGCCCTCTTTAAGAACCTTTGGTGCGCCTTCAACAAGAGCCTTTGCTTCACCAAGACCAAGACCAGTGATAGCACGAACAGCCTTGATAACAGCAATCTTCTTAGCAGGATCAATCTTCTCGAGAGTAACAGTAAATTCTGTCTGTTCTTCAGCTGCAGCACCACCTGCTGCACCTGGGGCTGCTGCTACAACTGCTGCTGCTGCAGTAACACCAAATTTTTCTTCCATTGCTTTTACCAGTTCTGAAGCTTCCAGAACACTCATGTTAGCGATCGCATCAAGGATCTCATCTTTTGTTAAAGCTGCCATATTGTCTTCTCCATAAATAATAATAGGTAGTTTTTTACCGTTCAAACGGTATTTATTTAATCGGATAAACTTACGCTATCCGAAGTTGTACGGACAGTCGACAGCATATGAAGCCTGACCGTACCTTACAAAAGTTATTGTGCGTCTGCCGCTGGAGCAGCTTCCCCACCTTCACTCTGTTTCTTTTCAACATACGCCTGCAAGGTAGCAGCCAACTGACGAGCTGGACCATTGATAGCAGACATAAGCATTGCAATAAGTTCTTTCTTTCCAGGAACTTTTGAGTAAGCTTCGATCTTATCTTTATCGAATACTTCATTACCTACTACAGCACCCTTTACAGAAAGAGCAGGAACATCTTTAGCAAAGTCAAACAACACTTTAGCAGCGACGTTTGAATCTTCTTTAACCATAGCAACAGCTGTTGGTCCCTTAAGATATTCAGCAACATCAGTAATCTTTTTATCTTCGAAAGCGATGCGTGCGAAGTTATTCTTAACAACTTTAAGAATTGCATCCTTTTCACGAAGCTTATTACGAAGATCAGTAATCTGTTCTACTGTAAGACCACGATAATCAGCGAAAATGAAGTCATTATAGCCTTCCATTGACTTCTTTGCTGCTTCAATAGCAGCAGTCTTAGCAGGCTGTACTTTCTTTGCTCTAATAGCCATTATGCTTCACCTCCGACATTTTCGTTATAATCAACCCAAACGCCAGGGCCCATAGTTGAACTTACAGAAACAGTCTGTACAAAAGTACCCTTTACATCAGCAGGTCTCTTACGAGAAACTTCTGACAATAAAGTTGTTACGTTTTCTGCAACTTTAGCTGGATCCATAGAAACCTTACCAACAGCGATATGGATTACTCCACTCTTGTCAGCACGATATTCTGTACGACCCTTCTTCAACTCAGCAATAGCTTTTGCGATATCATTTGTAACAGTACCAGTTTTTGGGTTAGGCATCAAACCTTTGCGACCGAGAACCATACCCAAACGACCTACGTCTTTCATCATATCAGGGGTTGCAACTGCGATATCAAAATCAAGCCAACCACCCTTTACTTTTTCAACGTATTCTTCACCAGCGTATGCTGCACCAGCGTCAAGAGCTTCTTTAGCACGGCTTTCTTTACAGAATACCAATACTTTCTTTTCAGCCTTAAACTGATTTGGGAATACCAATGTATCACGAACAGACTGGCTCTTTCCCAAATTCAATGCAACATGAGCTTCAACAGTTTCATCAAAATTAGCAAATTTCAATTCCTGTACCATTTTACATGCTGCAGGAACATCATACTTCTTTGTCAGATCAAATTTCGCCAGTGAGGCGCGATATTTTTTTCCGTGTTTCATATCAGTGCTCCACCTCTACGCCCATACTGCGTGCAGTACCAGCGATAATTTTCATTGCAGCCTCAAGATCATTAGCATTAACATCTGGAAGCTTAGTCTTTGCGATCTCCTCAAGATCTTTCTTAGAAAGAGTTGCTACCTTATCACGTAATGGATTACCAGAACCCTTTTCCAATTTTACAGCCTTCTTAATAAGAACAGTTGCTGGAGGAGTCTTAAGAATAAATGTGTAAGATTTATCCTGATAAACAGTAAGAACAACAGGAATAATAAGACCTTTTTCCATGTTCTTGGTACGGTCGTTAAATTCCTTAACAAAAGCCGGAGCACTAACACCATGAGGTCCAAGTGCTGGTCCGATTGGTGGAGCCGGTGTCGCAGCGCCAGCAGGGCACTGTAATTTAATGACAGCGGTTACCTTCTTTTTAGCCATATAAAGCTCCTTTATTGGTATGAGTCAACTTCACAAGAAAGTCACTCTAGCGGAGTACCTTAGTCCAACGGACATATACTCCTCCCAAAATCAGGAAAACATTCCTGGTTTGTTTCAAAATAAAATTAGATCTTTTCAGCCTGCAGCAAGCTAACTTCAACTGGTGTAGCACGACCAAAAATCTGCACCATAACACGCAGTTTATCTTTCTCAGCGTTAATTTCTTCAACAGTCCCACTAAAGGTTGCAAATGGACCATCAGTAATCTTTACCTGATCCCCAACTGCATAAGATTGTTTTACATGAACAACCTTTTCGCCCTTAATTTCACCTGCTTTCTGCAATAGATTTTTAGCCTCATCCTTTGTAATTGGACGAGGACGATCACTTGGATTTGTACCTACGAAACCTGTAACACCTTGGATACGTCGAATTTTTGAACATGTATCCTTCCAACCTAAATCAGGAAGATCCATTTCTACCATGATGTAACCAGGCAAAAATTTATTATTACGGACTTTCTTTTTTCCGTCTTTAATTTCAACAACTTCTTCTACAGGAACCTTTACGTCGGTAAGAATTGCTGGATCTATCTCCTTTGCTTCAAGCATGGTACGAAGTGTACGTTCAATCTTACCTTCATAACCTGTATATGTATGAAGAATATACCAGCATTTAGACATAATACATCAGCCCCTTATTTCATTATTGCTCGGAATGCAGCTGTAAAGCCAGCATCCAACAAGCCAAGTAAAATGGCAAGTACAAATGTAGAAATAACAACAACTTTAACAGACGCAATGACATCTTCACGGCTTGGCCACACTACCTTTCTCAGTTCGCCTACACACTCACTAAAAAATGAACCAAATTTTGAAGCCATAACACCCTCTCAGTTTTATTTAATTAATAGCAGGCCAGGAAGGACTTGAACCCTCGACAACCGGTTTTGGAGACCGGGACTCTACCAACTGAGCTACTGACCTAAATTATTTCTACCGAACCCCACTAACAAGGGGTCGGTTATATATTATTTTACTTTTGTCTCTTTATGCAAGGTTTCTTTGCGATCAAAAGGACAATACTTCTTCAATTCAAGCTTACCCTGAATATTCTTACGGTTTTTTGTCGTTGTATAATTTCTTCTTTTGCACTCGGTACATTCAAGAGCAATAATCTCAACTGCACCCTTTTTCTTGCTACCCATATTGCAACTCCTAACTATTATCGTTTTCTAGTTTCAAGCCCCCATGCGGAATCGAACCACAGACCTCAACCTTACCATGGTTGCGCTCTACCGACTGAGCTATAAGGGCATATATTATTAGACAACGTGTCCTAGAAATATACAAAAGAGTATCATTTATGTCAAGCAATAAATGATAAAAACAAAAAAAATCAATAGCGAATAGTCATTACTTCCGTATTGTGCTATTCTTACACTATGAACATCGATACGTTGGTAGACAATATTCTACACTCCTATGAAAAAGACGGTGGAATCAATCGCTACGAGACAGAAAATTATCCAAACAGACAAAATGTTGTCTCTATTCTGCAAAACCTACAAACACTCATATTTCCCGGATTCAAAACTGCCGAAATCATAAATACTGAACATATACGATATACAACTGGACGCCTGATCAACACCATACTCGAAACACTCACTTCCGAAATAAAAAAAGCACTGATGTATACGGTCGTATCAAATGAAAAACCATCAGACACTTCTATTAGCAACAAGCCAAATTGTCACTGCTTTGCACTTGCCGAAAAAACTTCTATTGCCCTTATAGAAGCAATCCCCTCCATTCGACATCAAGTCAATCTCGATGCCTTGGCAATTTTCCAAGGAGACCCGGCAGCTCACAGCGTAGAAGAAGTAATCCTCTCTTACCCAGGTTTAGAAGCCATTTTAGTATATCGTCTCGCCCATTTTTTATTCATAAACGGAGTTCCTATCATACCTCGTATCATGAGCGAGTACATACACGGCAAAACAGGAATTGATATACATCCAGGAGCAACCATAGGCTCCTCCTTTGCCATAGATCATGGAACTGGTATAGTCATCGGAGAAACCTGCATTATTGGCAACAACGTTAAACTATACCAAGGCGTCACACTCGGAGCTTTAAGCGTCCAAAAAAATCTTATGGATAAAAAACGTCATCCTACTATCGAAGATAACGTTACTATTTATTCAAACGCAACAATACTGGGAGGCAAGACCGTCATCGGAAAAGGATGTACTATTGGCGGTAACACATGGACTACAAGGTCAGTTCCAGCCGGAACTACCGTCATACAAAAAAAATAGAGCTTCCAATACAACTGTACCAGAAGCTCTATCGTTCAGCGTTGCTGAACATCGGAGAGAGTTTATCAGCTTATTTACAAGCTAACCCAAGAATAACCTAGGATTACCCAAATGTCAAGCTTTTTAAAAAAACTAACAATTAAACCTGTTGATATTATTTTACTTATCGTTTTTCTCGTAATAACCGCATTTTCCATTTTCTTACTGCGCAACAAAAAAAATGGCACAGCAAAATTACTTATCAGCACCCCCGGCGCAGAATACGTCTATGACCTATCTGTAGACCGCATTATAAAAATAGAAGGTATCATCGGGACTTCGATCATCAAAATACAAAACGGAAGCGCACACTTCGAGGACTCTCCCTGCCCCGGAAAAACCTGTGTGCAATGCGCCCCTATCAGAGATAACCTAGAATGGACAGCATGCCTTCCCAATCAGGTCTTTATTCGTATCGAACGTCAAAACGAAGATAACAATACTCTTGATGTTTCCTCGTTCTGAGTAGCTACAAAAAAAAGTAAGGATAAATCATCATGGCTAAAAAAGCAGGTACCATTACCTATAAATGTTCTCAATGTGGCTATTCTCAACCAAAATGGCTCGGCCGCTGTCCGGAATGTGGCAACTGGAATACACTAGAAGAATACATTCAAGATCCCAACGCCACCACCCCTGCAGGAAGAGGGACTGAAACAGCCATAAAAATAAAACCGATTTTACTATCCTCTGTACAAGCCTCTGGCAATGAACGTCTCTCAACAGGCATTCAGGAGTTTGATCAAGTATTAGGCGGCGGAGCCATGAAGCGTTCTGCCATCATGATCGGAGGAGAACCCGGCATCGGTAAATCAACCCTCTTATTACAAACCGCATCCCAGATAGCCAACTCCTGCAAAGGTAAGATACTCTATATAAGCGGAGAGGAAACTGCATCACAAATCAAGTCTAGGGCAGACAGACTGCATCTCAATGTAACCAACATCGAGTTACTCTGTACCATGAGACTTGAAGACACTCTTACTGCATTAGACAATCTCAACCCTATTTTTGTCATCGTAGACTCTATCCAAACAGTCTATTCTGCCCAGGCAGGACTCGTACCAGGTACCGTCAATCAACTCAAATACTGTGCAAACGAACTCATCAGCTGGGTTAAAGAACGCGAAAGCGTCTTAATTATGACTGTTCACATCACAAAAGAAGGTGTTATTGCAGGTCCTAAATCGCTTGAACACATGGTTGACACCGTCATATCTTTTGAGCGTACCGAAAATGAAGTACGTTTTCTGCGTGCACAAAAAAACAGATTCGGTTCTGTAGATGAATTGGGTATTTTTGCAATGGAAGACAAAGGTCTTGTTCCTGTACCAGATCCGGGAAGTTTATTCTTAACACACAGACAAACAACACAACCAGCAGGAGTCGCATGTACTGCCGTATTTGAAGGAACAAGAGCATTTCTGGTCGAAATTCAGGCACTTACAGTACCTGCAAAAGCTTCATTAAGCAGGGTATATAGTGATAAAATCGATAGCGGCAGAATCAGCCGTATCGCTGCCATACTCGAAAAAAGAATTGGGCTACGATTTAGTGACCAGGATATCTATATCAATGTTGCCGGTGGCGTCCGTCTTTCAGAAAGCTCTATCGACACAGCCGTTGCTGCAGCCTTATACTCTGCACGAACAGACCTGCCCCTTTCACCAAAATGTATGCTCACAGGTGAGCTAAGCCTAGCAGGCGAAATACGTCCTGTACCACGGCTCAAACAACGCATCAAAACTGCTCAAAACCTCGGATTTACCACCATCATAGCTCCACAAAAAGAAACAGGAACCACAGCTGTAAGTACCATCAAAGATATGATAAAAATTGTATTTTCAGCATCAGCAACAAAGACATCAACCAAAAAGATGGACATGAGCTCCGATAAATGATGCTCCTGCCATAAACGTTCCCAAAGAACTTCCCAAAGTTGATAATACAAATACCAGCAATACGCGTAAAATACGATTATGATAAAAACCTTTTATAGTACCCGCATCCGACTGCAATGACTCCATATCACTCACCTTAGGCTTACAGATCCATGCCTGCACTATACCTGTAATCATGCCCACCCCAACGACAGGAATCAATGAAGTAAAAGGAGCACCGACAAACGCCGCAAGTATCGTCATAACATGGGCACCGCCAGCTAAGGATCCAAGAGCAGCAAGTGTTCCATTCCAGAAGACCCACCGACCAATCATATCACTACCAACTGATTTACCGCCAAATAAAAAACCACAAACAAAGAGCGCAATGATTAAGGCAGCAATTCCCCAACCAACAATCGAAGAAGGAATCTTCTTCTTTGGCAAGCATTCAATATCACTGGTATCAGCATTTTCTTGCCCAGCAGCAAGCAAGCGCAAATGACGCTCAACCCCCGGCAAATGCCCGGCTCCAAGAACAGCAAGTACAGAATCCCCCTGACATTTCCAAATATGGCTTGCAAGATAGCGATCCCGTTCATCAATCAACACTTCTTTTACCGTGGGTAAAAACTGTGCCAGATCATTCATCATTACATCCATCTCATTGGACTGCTTAAGATTTTCTATTTCATTTTCAGATACTTTTTCTTTATCAAAAGCACTACCAATAAGCAATGTAAGTAACTTATTCTTACCCATAAATGAACTTTTCGCCCACGCCCTTCGTAACGTTAATTGAATTGGGCGATCAACCATAGCAACTGGTATATTCAATTCTCTTGCAGCAACAATGCCAGCCTTCATTTCATCCCCGGGTTTCACACCCACCGACATTCCCATTCGTTTTTGAAAAGAAGCCATCACCAAATTTGCAAGCAATAAAAAACCTTCATTACGTTTTAACACCGCAATAATATCTAAATTATGCCAAGACGATTCTTCCATAATCGATTGATAGCGTTTTTCATCTAATTCAATTGCAACACAAGCTGGCTTTTCCCGCGAAATAGTTTCTTTTACTTCCTGTATGCTTTCTTGTGAAACATGAGCTGTTCCTACTAACGAAAACACCCGCCCATTAAGATCTATAGTTTTAAGACAATTACTCATTTTTCTGTACTCCACTCAGCCAGACGATACTCAAAAAACATCGGGCTATTCATTTTTAACACAGAACTGTAGAATTCATTTGCAACAGAACTCCCCTGCAGTTCATAAAACAAGCCGAGATAATAAAGCAACTTACCTCGCTTATTTGAATTTTCTTCATTATTGACACGCAACTGTGCATCATTTTCAGCATTTCGCCCGCCCCCCTCAAAAAACAAGCGCACAACAGTATACTCCACACTCTTTCGGTCCATAGTACGCATTGCCTGTGTCAAAAAGTTTTTACACTCAATCTTTTTATTTTGTTTAAGGTAGGTACCCGCTATCATTAATGGGTACGATACATTATCAGGCATAATGGAACGAGCAAGTTCAAAAGCTTTACGAGCCTCATCATAATCTGCCTCATGCCAGGCAAGGATTCCCAAAGCCTCATATGCAAAATAATACTTTGGATTTGTTTTTACTACCATCTTATAATCAGCGAGCGCCTTATCAAAGATGTTCTGTTCATCATACAAACCACCTCGATATGCATACGCCAAAAAATAATGAGGATCTACCTCAATAGCCTTGGTCCACGATTTTTCCGCATCCTTAAACTTGCCCAGATTACGATAATACGTTCCTTGATCAAGATAGGCATCATAATTGTTTTTATCATACATTATAGCTTCAGTGACATATTCTAAAGCAGATTTATAATTACTATCTTCAGCAGCCAGTTTACCCAAATAAATCAAAGCAACAGGATTATGCTCATCTAATGCCAAAATCTTTTTAAATGCCTTTTGAGCACCTGGAATGTCATCAAGATAATACGATGTCTGACCAAGCCCTGCTAAACCAGTAATATTTTCTGGCTCATTAACAAGACTCTTACGATAATAATTTACCGCCATCTTATAATTATGTTTTAATACGGCATTTTGCCCTAACTGTATATTTGCTTCAGCATTATAGGGGTCAAGCGAGATTATTTTTTTTAATACATTCGACTGCTTTGAAGAATTCTTCATAGCCTTAGCAATCATCGCATTAACTTCAAGCACTTCTATATCATCAGGATACTGAGACATCAGCTTATTACCCAATTCATCAGCCTCGTTTATATTGCCACAAGATATAAGCAACGACGCTTTTAATACCTGCAATCCGGTATTTTCCTGTAATGACTTTGGCATCGAGTCAAAAAGCTTAAGCGCATCCTCAATACTACCACGCCCCAATGTCTTTTCAAGCCTCTCTACAAATGCGACAGACTCTATATTAGCACCCGCCTTTGTACTGCGGACCTCAGCACTACTAACAATGCCTCCTGTCCAGACAAACAGCAAAGATAAAATACATAACTGTGTATTAGAATACCATTTTTTCATTGAAATTTTCCTTTATATTAAGTAAACTGTCCAAAATGTATGCACATCCTGTAAAAAAAATGATAGGACTTTTGTTCCTGTACACTATAATTATTCTCGGCATTTTTGTACTTCAATTTAAAAGTGAATCAGTCTTTTCAAAAGCACTGGGAGCACTTAGATTTTCTGTTATACAAACACACAACGAAGAACAACAGATCATACTAAAAAACAATTTATCCGTATCTTTTCGCGGTATTAACTTTATAATAAACAAAGATAACCCTGCAGTGATTACAAAATCACAAGACGCGTTAGAAGAAAACATTACACTTATTTCATATAAAGAAGCAAGCCCCCGTAATGTATCTTTTGTATTTAGTGATGGTTCAGAGCTTGCTTTTTTAATCAGCGACGAAACACCAAATGCAACACTTCTCATCCAGGCAGCACTTGCTGCAGACACCGAAAAACTATCAATAAAATATAAGCCTGACACAGGAATAAGTGTGTCCCAAAAAGATGATAACAGTGTTTTTGTTGAAACAAAGACAAAAAAGTTTATGATGTCTTCTTCTTCAACAACAAATGCTATCATAACATTCAGTAAAACAAACCCATTGCTTTCTTACACCGAAGTCAGCGAGACAAAAGGGTTCACACTGGATAAAGCTGCAGCATTTGCACTTGCCGACGAAAACCTGTACATGCAAAACATCCGCAAGCTTTCTTCTACCATTGTCGAAAACTTTCAGGCTACAGTACAAAACGACAGTCTTCTGACAGAACAAAGCGTCATCGCCTACGTTGCAATCATGGGACAAAATGGTCAATACAACACCGCAATCGATTACATTCCTGATTCTTTCAAGAAAGGGCAAAAACGCACCTATTTATCAGCCCCGTATTTTAATACACTGTCACGAATGAATACCACACTGACCGCATACACACAAAATACGGCTGTTATGATATCAAACGCTGTCAAAAACAATAATCTTGATGTATTTGGTCAAAACAATCTGGCAGACTATCTTTGCCAACACCCAACATCTCTCGATGTAAAAAAACTGGTAAGCATACCTTCCACACAAGAAAATGCATTTACCTTGCTACAGGCAGTCGGTATCATAAATACCTATATACAGTTAATACAAGCAAACAGCCCTTTAGCGCAGCCACTTGCCCCTGTCATCGCAAACTGCCTTACACCTATAATCAACGCCTGTACCATTGATAACGAAAGAATTAAATTAATAGATACAAACGGCATCGAGATCACACCTATTTTAGCACTTGAAACAGGTGATGTTTTGATACGTTACGGTCATATTGTATCTGATCCACAGTATACACAATGTGGCTATCTCATCATCAATTCATATCTTAGCAACGTAAATACGTATGACTTATACACCCTATCAGAAATGTATCCTCTTGTCGTACGTAATAATTCATATTATCCACACTGTCAGATTATCCATACCGATGACACAAACACCATCTGGGCATGGACCTGTGCACGTAATATAGCATACTCAGAAAGTACCGCTGGAATTATAAACCTATCTATAGACTTCCCAGCAGGAAGCACTCACTATCTCATTATAAACGGTGTACAACCATTTAACCGCATTCAAATTTACGATATGGACTTTAGAACCGATTATCGTTTTGAAAGCTATAACTCCTCTGGATACATCTATCAAAGTAATACCACATCACTGTTGCTCAAATCTCGACATAAAGCTCGTATTGAAAATATTAGATTATTCCCAGAAAAAACAAAGGCCACGGAGCCCCAAGAGTCCGCAGCCTTACCAAGACAACTAACAACTATTCAGCAAACAGTCGAACAGTAAAAATTAATTTGCATCCATAGCATACATTTCAGCATAATTTTCAAGCAATTGCTCTAACTCAGCATCAGAATCAGCAACCAAGCTGCATGCAAAATACAGAGCAATTGCAGACTCTGTCGAAAGCATACCCATTGGTACCGCACCCTCTCGCCAAAGCCCCATACCCGTCACATACTGAGAAAAATTCAAACCACTTTCCTGTTGCGATGTACAATAAAATCGGACTCCCTTACGATGACCTTTATACAGCAATGGTTTTACCGAATAATCAGTATCACGCATATTAACCGTACCTGCCTCATACAGTTCCAAAAATACTACCTTTATCTGTGAGTCATCACCCAACAATTTGCCAAAAATATCACTACGAAAACCTGGATACATACGTAATGCAAACATATGTTCCGAAGCATCATGCAAAAGACCAGACAGTACATCCGCTTCCAATTCCGGCAACGATGCAAACTGCTGAGCAACCGGACCACTTTCAGTAAACAGCGGTTTTGTTAATGCAAGATTTTTAAAACCATCTCTACTCGGCTTTTCAAAACGCAGGTTCAACGGCGAAAACACCTGGCTATTATAAACAACATACACACCATTCTTCTTTTCCTGAGCAAGACGCGCAGCAGTAGACAGATTTTTTCTTGTTTCATCCGAATCCCCTGCCAATGATGACGAAGCCGTCAAAACAATCGGCACATCCGCATCTGAAAAAAGCCAAAACAACAAAGCAGCTGTATAAGACAACGTATCAGTACCGTGGGTAATAACAATACCATTTGCAATACCAGCAGTAATACGATGGGATATTTCTGATATCAACGCCCCCCAATCCTGAGGCTCAATCTCTTCACTTAAAAACTGGCGTACTGATATGACTTGTACAGGTAAATCAGGATCAGTCTGCGACAACATATCTTTTAGACAACGTGGATCCCCACCAGAAATTGATCCATCATTATGCCTGACAGCCGTCATGGCGCCACCCATATTGAGTATATAGATTACACTAATTTGCAGCTCATCTTTTATAAGTGTTTTTACTTGTTGCGGAACAGCCATACCACAAGTCTTTTTCATAACAAGACCAGTCAGATACTCAAGCGGAGCCATTTCGCCATTTTTCATACGAGAACAAAGCGTCGGATTATCAGCAATAACTTTACGTACATACGGCAACAACGCATCTTTACCTGCAAGCTGGACAATACCCTTTTTACGTAAAATATCATCAGGATGTTCTCCAGTCTCACTTACCGCCTGCAGCAACATCTTTGCAATACCACTGTGTATTTGCTTTGCTGTCAATTTTTTTATGATCTCTGCAAACAGCTGAGGCGTCAGCTTACTGTCAGCCAAAGAAAGTCTTTGCATATTAAGCAACTTCATCAACTCACTTGCCATCCAGTGCGCAGTATCCATTGAATCTGCACCACAGGCAATTGCAGCCTCATAAAAATCAGCACGATCTTTTTCATCACAAATAAACTCTGCTCGCAATCGTGATATACCATACAGCTTACGTAAACGGGCACGACGCTCATTAGGCAACTCTACTTTTGCAGCATCAGCAACAAGCGGTGCATACGATGCAGTATGAATAACCATATTTGGAGACAAGGGCTCAAATCTGCGTAATTCATTTTTGCGCGACTGATAAAACTCAGTCCGAGACTGGCGTTCATTCCAGATGCGACTTTCACTCTGTAAATCACCACCAGAAGACAATACCACCTCCTGGCGATCAAGCTCAAAATTAATGGCTTTGCGAACAAAATTAAATGAATTAAGATTTCGTAATTTTATATAATAATCAGGAAGTTCTGGATAACGAGCTAATGCAACAAATGCATTACTTCTAATAGCACCTTCAGCAGCACCTCTATTAACTAGATTAAGATACTGACACAGACGTCGTAACTCATTAAGGAATAGACCAGCCTCCTCCCCCAACTCAAAAGAAGGAGTTGTCTTTATACGGATACTTGGACAACCAGCCCAAGTAAAATCCATATGAGCTTGACCATCAGCATGAGTCATATGACCAGCATCTTCTTCAATACGAATTTCTTCTATATGAACAGACTTAAGTCGACTATGGAACATAACATCAAGACGTCCACCCTCGGCTATTTTTAGGGAGTATCCCGTTATCTTTTTACCTTCTGGTTGTGCAGGCAAATTACCAGTCAGACGCTCTACAGTAATCGTATCAGGGATAGAACTATCAAAAGCACGCACTAAGGTAAGGACATTGTTGAGTACACTCGTATCTACGCAAATCTCATCATCTTTTTTTATGAAGACACTCGCAACCGGCTCCAAAAGAATTCTCGTTTCCAGGTAAACAAAAGATTTATACATGCAAACTCCCTAATAATTTTCTTACATACTATACCGCTTTTTACGTTTTTATGATATACTGTGAAAAGCTTAATTAGAGGTTCTTCTGTGAATAAACGCGATTTTCCTAAAATCCATTTTTACGATCAGGATTTTGTAGATATCTACGATAAAACATGGTCGTGGATATCAAATTATTGGATCGATCCAAAAAACGGTTCTCAATCCACTGATGGTTATTTTGTATATCCTCAGAACGATACCTATATTCTTGATCAGCAGGAATCAATATTTTCCTCTTTCTTTTTGGTTTACTCAAACAGGAATTATCCAGCCAATCAGAATATAGACTTTTTTTATGACCGACAGGAAGAAAACGGAGCTATCCGCTCAAAATACGATGCTAAGACACGTAATCCAATCGTCGATGCTAGCAATCCTGAAGGAGTAGGTCTGCCTTTGTTTGCATGGGCAGAATTCAATCTTTACCATAAGTCCGCAAATAAGCGCCGTATCCGTGAAGTAATGCCTACATTACAAAAATACATGGAGTGGCTCGAAAACACATTTAAGCAGGACAATGGTCTGTACGCCGTACCAGCCACAGCAAGTGGCATGTTTAATTCTCCTCGTCAAAATGCCTGTTACCCAGTAGATTTTAATGCAGCAGTTGCAATCAACGCTTCATACATGTCTGCCTTAGGTGACATTCTCAATGACAAGGACTTAAGCTTCCAGTACAAACGCATGTACTTTTCACTCAAAACCCGCATCAACTCTCTGATGTGGAACAATGAGACCGGCTTTTACCACGATTTGGACAAAGACGGCAATCAATTGCCTCTCAAAACCATCGCAGGCTTTTGGCCACTTATGGCAGAGATTCCAAACGCAGACAAAGCATCAGCCCTTATCGCACATCTGAGTAATCCAGCAACATTTGGTTCAGAACATCCGTTCCCAACCTTGTCTTTGGACAGCCCTGAATTCTGTGAAAATGGTGAAGGCTTTTTAGGTAGCGTCTATCCTTTGTTTAATTTTATGATAATCAAAGGTCTCGAAAAATATCAGCGCTACGATCTTGCTCGCGAGTGTGCCATCCGACACTTATATTTTGTACTTGAAGGATTATTCCCTAGCGACGAAAAGAAAAAAGGAGACGTCTGGGAAGCATACTTACCATGCAAAGAAGGTAAAGCCACTATGGAATCAAACCCAGACTTTCCACGTCCTCATTACTTACCGGCAATAGGACTTTCAACCATTGCCGTCATGATTGAAAATGTCATTGGTTTATCTATTAGTCTTCCTCGTAAAACAGTAGACTGGATTATTCCAAATCTCGAAATCATGGGTATTGAAAAACTTTCCCTCAAACGCAACTTAATTACCATATTAAGTAATAAAAGTTCTCGTGGCTGGGAAATTCAAATGGAAAGCGAAAAACTCTATTACTTCACTATAAATATACTTGATCAGAAAAAGAAAACATTGCCTATTCCTTCAGGCAAGTGTTCTATGCTGATCGACAAGCTGTGATATAAACGGAGTACGGATCGATGGCAACCCTTGTCGCAGTTATTGAAATCGGCTCTACAGGGGTTCGCCTTCTCGTAGCCGAAATTACTGACGAACACAATAAAAACATTCTCGACAGCTCAGAGCTACCAGTTCCTATAGGACAAGATGTCTTTACAACGGGAACCGTAAGTCGTGACACTATAACTCAAGTAATACATCACTTAACTCGATTTAAAGAGCAACTGTCAGCCTGGGGCCTTACCCCACAACAAACAAGAACCATCGCAACTCGAGCCATACGTGAAGCAAAAAACCGCGACCCCGTACTCGATCGTATCTATGTCAAAACCGGCTTTCGCGTCAGTGTCATAGATGGCATAGAAAACAATCGACTCACCTATCTAGCCGTAGCAGACTGCCTAAAAACCACACCTGTACTCTCAAAAGGCCAAAACGCTCTCATACTCGAAGTAAGCGGTGGATCAACAGATCTTATGCTCATCGAAAAAGGCCGTATGGCAGGTGCCCACAGCATGAGATTAGGCACAGTTCTTATCCAGCAACAAATGCGAACAATGTTAGGCTCGCTTGAAGATGCCCGGCGCTACGTCGAAGAGTTTATAAGTAATACAAAAGGCTCCCTCAATAACGAGCTTGATTTTAAAAAGATAAAGCAGTTTATTGCCGTCAGTACCGAAACCCGTATTGCCGCCATTCATGCAGGCCGCCCCATATCTACCTTCTTATGGGAGATTAAACGCAATGATTTTGAGATATTTATCGACACCATACAAAACTATTCTATCGAGGAATGTGTCGCACGCTTTAAAATCAGTTATTCTGATGCACAATCATTACACATCAGCCTCCTGATTTATCAGTTATTCCTAAAACTCACAAACGTAGAGCGCCTGCTTGTTGCCGAAACCAGTATCCGTGAAGGACTTGTAATCGAGCAGATGGCCGCCCCTGACACCTCTCTACTACAAAACTTTCATAAACAAATAACCGCTTCAGCCATGAACCACTTGCGCAAATATCGCGGAGACGAGCGCCATGCAGAATACGTACGCAAAATCAGTGTCACACTCTTTAATGCACTCCAATCAGAAATTGCATTGGACGATAGAGCCCGTATGCTGCTCGAAGTTGCAGCCATTCTTCACGATATCGGTATTTTTATTGCACTTGACAACCATAACTTACACTCAAGTTATATCATCCAAAATTCCGAAATCTTTGGGCTCAGTCCCGAAGATATAACGATTGTTTCACAAATAGCCTATTATCATCGCGGTACACACAATCCACAAGATGACATACAGTTTACCGTACTTCCACGTGACACACGCATGATTATACTCAAATTGACAGCCATACTTCGCATTGCTGACGCACTTGACCGCAGCCATCAGCAACGAATTAAAAACTGTACTGTGCGACTTTACAAAGACACCATGACCATTCACACCGAGGGCAATCACCGCTTTGTTCTCGAAAAACAGGCTCTCGCCCAAAAAGGTGATATGTTTGAAGCCATCTTTGGTTATAAGCTGATAATTATGTAACATACTTGATAAAGAGGATGCAATGGAACAACCACTTTTTTTTAACCGTGAACTTTCCTGGATTGAGTTTAACGCACGCGTATTAACCGAAGCATGCCGTAAAGAAATTCCTCTGTTAGAGAGACTTCAATTTCTTTCAATCGTATCCAGTAACTTTGATGAGTTTTTTCAAATCAGAGTCGCATCAATTAAACGCAGTGCGGCCAATCCCGAGCATCACACCGATAGCTCAGGTCGTACTCCCCCCGTACTACTTAAACAAATCAGCGAGCGTTGCCATCAAATTATAGACATTCATCACCAAACACTCGTTACCGACATACTTCCAGCTCTTGCCTCAAAAGGCGTCACTTATATTGCTCCTGAATTATATACATCAGAACAAAAGGAATTTATACAAAATTATTTTAGAGCAACCGTATTTCCACTCTTGACACCACTGCGTATAACTGAGCACTCCATGCCTTCTATTACCAGCCTAAAACAATATGCAGCCTTTTTATTACAACCAATCGAAGGAATCAAGCCAAATGCCAATCCTTTTACTCTGGAAAAGGATAAACCAATTATCGCCATCGCGCAAATCCCCTCAGGATTACCACATATCATTTGGTTACCGGAAACCGATGTGTCAGCAACTAAAAATTTCACACTGCTTGAAGATCTTGTATTACGCTATGGTACACAATTATTCCCCGGTTTTACCGTTTCTGAAACGGTTTTATTCCGTATAACCAGAGATGCAGATTTTGCTGTTGATGAAGATGCAGGAGCAAACTTTATCAATGCCATGGAAGAAGTATTAGTACAACGCCAGTCTTCATTTGCAGTTCGCTTAGAGTGTACCAATACCAGCGATACCATCATTTCGGTACTGATGTCACATTTAAAGCTTACCGATGATGACGTATATAAAGTCGATTGTCTCATTGACCCCAAAAGTTTTAGCGAGCTCAACAATCTAGACGGATTAGAAAAACTACACTATGCCGAGTGGCAGCATTTTCATACTCCGATTGAGTCATACTGGGACACCCTCAAACAGCATGACTTACTTCTCAACGTTCCTTATGAGTCATATCAAACCGTAACAAAACTTATCAGCGACGCAGCAGATGACCCGACGGTACTTGCCATAAAAATGACACTTTACCGTACTGGAACCGACTCACCTATCGTAGCTGCACTTCAACGAGCTGCTACCAATGGTAAACAAGTTACTTGTTTTGTCGAGTTAAAAGCCCGCTTTGATGAAGAGCGCAATATCACTTGGGCAACTCAACTTGAAAAAGCAGGAGTAACTGTTGTCTACGGCATCGTCAACTACAAAGTCCATGCCAAAATACTACTCATTATCCGGCGCGAAAATGCTACCATTAAACGTTACGTTCATTTATCCACTGGTAACTACAATCCAAAAACCGCCAGACTCTACTCAGATTTATCCCTCTTTACTGCAAATACTGAAATTGCAAATGATGCAACCCAATTCTTCAATCTAATTTCTGGCTATTCTACCATTCAAACAATGAATCACCTGGTCATGGCACCAGTAAACCTCAAAACAAACATTCTCACCATGATACAAAGAGAAATCGATCGCTCTACCAAAGATAATCCTGGCTTTATCATGGCAAAAATGAACAGTCTTGCTGATGAGACGGTGATCGAGGCCCTTTATAAAGCCAGTACTGCAGGAGTAAAGATCCTCCTTAATATCAGAGGCATCTGTATGCTTGTTCCTGGTGTTACCAATTACAGCGAAAACATCAAAGTCGTCAGCATCATCGATCGTTATTTGGAACACTCTCGTATCTTCTACTTCCAAAATGGAGGCAATGCAGAACTCTACCTATCAAGCGCAGACTGGATGCCACGCAATTTAGAGCGCCGTGTTGAGCTCATGTTCCCTATCACCGATCAATTTATTTTTAAAGATATTTATGACACCCTGCTGCTCTACTTTCAGGACAACACCCACTCACACACCCTTAATCCAGATGGTACATGGACGAAAAATGTACCCGAAGGTGCCATAGCCGTACGTGCACAGGAATCCTTGTATTTCAAATATAAAAAACGTGCCGACACACTTGCCAAACAACCAGAGATAGAGTTTAAAGTACGTCGTAAAGATTAAAAAAAGGCCGTCCAAAAGAATGGACAGCCTTATTAGTCAGCAGAATTAATGCTTTTGATTGCGAATAGCCTCTGTACGTTCAAATGCAGTTTGCAAATTGTTTACCATCAAAATTGGCTGACCTGTTGCATCCAATGCATCACGCCACAATGATCCCTCTGGATCTACAAGATTACGCTTGCGAGTTACCATCTGGATTGGCAGATTAACAAACTTATTATGCACCAAACCAACTACCATCTTAGTCTTACCTGCCATAGCAGCATGAACAGCATTATTTCCCAAGCGTTCACAATAAACAGAATCATTTGCATTGGTAACAGAAGCACGAATTTCATATCCCGGGTCAATATATTTTTGATTGATATGTATTCCTTTCTTTTCAAAGTATGTATTAATCTGGTCGCGCAAATAGACACCAATATCAGCAAGTTTTTTGTTACCAGAAGCATCTTTTTGACCAGTTGCATTAAGCAAGTCCTGACCAGCACCTTCAGCAACAATAATAACTGCATGGCCACGAGCAACAAGACGCTTTTCCAGATAATGCAAAAATCCATTTGGACCATCCAAGTCAAAAGGAACTTCAGGTATTAAACAGAAGTTTGCTTCATGACTGGCAAGGGCTGTTTGAGTTGCAATAAAACCAGACTCTCGCCCCATCAACTTAACCAAACCAATACCATTTATTTGAGAATGAGCTTCCATATGGATAGAAGAAACTGCATCTTTTGCCTTTTGAACAGCAGTTTCAAAACCAAATGAACGATCAATAAACTCAAGATCATTATCAACTGTTTTTGGGATACCAATAACAGATACTTTCATATGGCGACGTTCTACTTCGTTAGCTATATCAAGAGCACCACGCTGTGTACCATCACCACCAATAATATATATCTGATTAATGTTCTGACGCTCGATACAATCAACAATATCAACTACACGATTACCGCCACCACGGCTTGTACCAAGGAAGGTACCTCCAATCTTGTGAATTTCATCCACCATTTCTGGATCAAGTGGCATAGAAGCAAAACCATGCTCTGGCAAAAAGCCTTTGTACCCATAGCGAAAACCATTAATTCGGCGTACACCATATCGATTCCACAAACAACGGACAATAGCACGGATAACATCATTGAGACCCGGACACAAACCACCACAGGTACAAATAGCTGCATTAACGTGGACTGGATCAAAATAAATATTTTTACGAGGACCAGCTTTTTCCATCAAATTGGTCGAGTCCAAACTAACAACAGGCTCAACATCACCATAGATACTAATTGCATTACGTATAAAAGAACCGTCTCTTACATAGTTTGCACGGAAGTCACCAAATTCATTAGAAAGCTCAATCGGAGAAGGAATTTTACATTCGCCTAATGTCTCGATAGAAAAGTCAAGTTTATCATTTGCAGAATCAGCCATACAAAATCTCCTTATCGCTTTAGCATACCTGTAAATAGTTTTTTTTTCAATACAATGACTCATATTATCAATGGACATTCATTTGACACAACGCTTATATACCGCTATCATTAAACATCTTGTTACTTTTTCTTCACTGGAAGGTTTGTATAATATGAAACAATTACTAAAAACGAGTCTTTTACTTTTACCATGTATTTTCCTTGCTTCCTGTGCAAGCACATCTAAAACAGCTGATACACAGTCAAGCAGCAACGATGAAACTACCGTTATTGCTACTACTAAACGTCCTGCTACAGAACAACCCATAGATCCTCAATATGAACAAGCACCCGCTGCCGTTACTCCCACTAATCAAAGCGGTATCGAGCAATATTTGGGTATTTCTAATATCGATCCTGTAAAAATAGGTGAAGGTTCTTTCTTTACTAAAACACTCATGCATGGCTTAACTCAATCCCCTGTTGAGTATTTTTACCGACCTGATAAGGCAACTGTAGTTGGTAAAGTCTTTTTTAACCATATAGCATACCATTTTGCATTTGATGCAAAACAACGATCAACACTCCGTACCACGTCAAAACAGTATCTTTCTGACTTTGAAAACCACATTCTATCCTCAAAAGCAAAAAACACCTATAAAGTCTATGGTAATATGACTGGCGAGTTTAGCTGGGGCTTATTTACTTCTGGTAACAGAGTCAAACCAAAAACCTCGATTGGCTATGAGTTTGAAAAAAAATCTCCCTATTTTACGCTTTCTTACTGGCCTGAAATGACTGAAGTAAATAACTCTATCGAAGAAAATCAGGCTGTCTTATCAGAAAAAATAACACTGTACTTTACAAAAAAGCAATTGGCTCAATTAATCGAGCAGTTTGACGAAGCAAAACTGAACGAGTTAACAATCCAAAATTCTGTCGAAGTTGAAGAAGGCGATGTCTATTAATAGCTGTATTTTCTTCTAAATACTATTTTTTATCTTACAAATGGCTGGTCAAGATCTGTGTCATATTCAGTATCTTTACCAGCCATTTGTACTTTAAACACTTTGTATCAATTTCAGCCTCTTTAAGATTACAGGAGGCTATATGAAAAAAATAATTGGAGCTATGCTCGCAGGTTCATTGCTTGCAGGTATGGCAGTTGCTGATCCAGCATTTAAGTTGCAGTACCGTATGCGCGGTGACGCTATCAAGCAGACAACCACCGATAATGGCAAGACAACTACTGTTATGGACTTGGATGGTTACGGTGCAAACACAGATAACTTCAACATCACAAGCTCAACCGACAAAGCTGGTGTATCTTTGACAATCCAGCCACAGGTAAACGGTGAAGGAACAACATCATTCGGACTCGATGAGTACTGGGGATGGGTAACCGTAGCTGACGGTTTGACAGTAAAAGCTGGTGCTTTCGATGATCGTATCGTTGATCGCTTGAACACCAACAAGACTGACTTGGTATTGCTTGACTCTCTCAAACCTGGCGTTTGGGGTGGCTTGAGCATGGGTACAAAAGCTGCTAAAGATGGACAGCTGAAAGCATATACCACTGGTGCAACGATTGCTGCAGGAACAACATATTATTCTGATGCTGGTGCTGCTTCAATTGCTACAACTGATACTACAGCTAATGGTACACAGTACTACTGGAAAGCTGGAAGCTCAGCTTCTGCAATCACTTCTGCAGATTGCAATGCTGTAGATGCAACTGACTTTGGTACAGGTACAGACGGCCAGACATTGGCAGTTGAGTTCAAGAAGAACGGTCTTACACTCCGTGCAGCAGCTATGGACAAGGCAACAGCTTACAGCTCATTTGCTGATGACAAAGACAGCACAACTGTAGAATCTGGCTACATGGTAGAAGCTGCTTATACAGCTGACGGTGTAATCGGTACAATCGATGCATTGTGGAGAACAAACCACACATACAACAACGTATTCGGTGCATACTGGATGCCAAAACTGACAGACGGTCTTGAGACAACTGTTGGCTTCACCTATGAAATGAACGGTGAAAACACAGGTTCATCTTCAACAGAATACAACGCATGGGCAGCTGATGCTCGCGTACGCTATGCATTTACAGAAGCTGCTGGTGCAACAGTACACTTCAACTACACAAACGTAAAGGCAAAGGATGTTGATGCAGAAACTGGTTTGTATGCAATCGGTGGTGTATACTTCGTAGCAAACGATGCAACAATTGCTAAGTCTGTAATCGAAGTACCATTCGTTGCACGTATCAAGCTCTAATCTGATACCTACAAGTGGTATTGCTAGACTAGCATAAACAAAAGGCAACTGGTTATCTAACCGGTTGCCTTTTTTGCTTTAAAGACGGCATCTGCATTTTTCGCCAGATACTTTATAAGGACTTAGGTTTAAATCATATCCCCTGCAAGTCTATTCATTCATTTTATCCAGCAGTGACTGCAAGTACTCTTTGTCTGTTATTGCTCTGTCTAAATCATCCATCCGATTTTGCGACCGTAACATCTGAAACAGCTTCATCATCTCCATCTGGTTCTGTTCTTTGCCTTGAGTTCTGCCAATGGCAATGCCTATGTCCTTACCTTCATTACGTGCATCGTGCAACATCATCGATAATGTCATGTAACTCCTCCTGTATTCTGAATTAGTTTTAGCTTTCTTGACTTGCTTGTCCAGCTGCTCTGCAAATATTCCGTTTACGGTACCCCTGTACATATACTCAAACAGGGCCCTCACCTCAGCATCTTCTATCTTCTTATATGCACCAACATTATAAGGCAACTTTACCGTCCTGTCATCTTGAAGGCTGCCATCCTCCTGACAGGTCGTCCTGTATGTATAGACCGGAAGTCCCTTTCCAAACGGATCAAACATGCAGATGAATATGACATAATTGTCTTTTAATAACTTATATGTATCACCGTTATAGCAGGAGTCAATGTCCATGCTGGCCGCATAATAACGGGCACGTAGAAGAAGTTCCTTTTTTCTGGTGGTCTGCATCTCGATGTCAAATACACGGTCAGGATCTGAGGCATAGACATCCAGCCTGACACCCTTTGAATCGACGGAGTCCTTTACCTCACGTTGAGTCTGCAGATAGGTTATGTCACGTATCGTGATGT
>JAILIC010000080.1 GCA_024695475.1 Treponema sp. | reverse complement strand
AGATATTTATATTCATGGTTGCACCGTTTTTGTAGATGACAAAGCCTCGACCACCGCGCAATATCACTATTTTGCTGATATAGTCTTCGCCTTGCCAGGTGCCGGCAAGCATTTCCGGTGTTATGCTTCCCGTAAATGTCTTTTGCTCATCTTTACCCTTTTTAACAATACCGGTTGTATGGAGTTTGTCCAATAACTCTGTAACAGAATCCTTTACATCAGTAAGTACTTTATAGTAAGAATTATATTGTCGTACCAGTTCAAGTTCTTCCCCTGTTACAAATCGTTTTGTACTGAGCGTGCAGGTCCAGTTGTCTGTAGCAACTTGTGTAATTTGAGCAATGAGACAGATTGTTTGTGGATCAGTACCTGTCGCTGCCTGAAATGCATCGAGATTTTCTGTAGTAGAAGAACTTTTATCGGATAGGGTAATATTTTGCATGTCCTGCAACTGTGAGATGTACAGGTTTTTGGTAATGTCATGCATGCTTTTATCTACATCGTTGGCAATAACACCGTAAAAGTCGATGTGTATAACCCCTTCTGTAGTTTGTGCAAAAAGCAATGAGAATGAAAAAATGAGTATTGTTATGCAAAACAATATTTGCTTCATACGGTTAGGATTGTAATCCTTTTCTAAACTCCCGCTGCATATCTCTGTTTACATCACGCTCCCGAATATCGGCACGTTTATCAAACAGTTTTTTACCCTTACATACACCGAGTGATACCTTGATAATGCCTCTCTTTAAATAAAACTCCAAAGGTATCAAAGTGTAACCCTTTTCTTCAGTTTTTCTGATAAGACGTTTTATTTCGTCTTTATGAAGCAGCAATTTTTTGGGTCTGTCTGGGTTGTGGTTAAATACGGACGAAAAAGCATATTCAGAAATATGAAATCCTTTTACCCATACCTCGTTATGTATAATTTCGGCAAATGAATCTGGAAATGAAATGTTTCCTGCTTTGACAGATTTAATTTCTGTTCCTTCTAGTACAATGCCACACTCTATGGATTCATCTACTGAATAATTAAATCGTGCTTTTTTGTTTACTGCGATTATTTTTCTATTTTCTTCTGCCATTCCGTATAGTATAAAGTATCAGGGCGTGGTTTTCAACTGTACGGCTGTCAGAATGATGTTACAAGCTTATCATTGTGACTGACAGAACTGTAAAGAAGTGTTAGTATGGGGGATACAAAAAAAATTAGTGTTATGCTGAGACCCGCTCCTTGAGGAGCTAAAGGAAATTAAAAAATGAAAAAGATAATTATAACACTTTTACTTTCAGTTATTTTATGTGCTCTTTACGCACAAAACAAAGCTGGTGGCAATGTAAATTCAAAAGAGCCGATTGCTTATGCCGACAAGGAATTTCTGACTGGTATTCTTGATTATGACAGCTTAAAAACTACACCTGCGCCGCAGAACTGGCCGGAGCCATTGAACAATACTTTTAAGTTTACTTACGTAACAGGCGAATGCAGAATGATACCGCCCCAGTTCCTTTTTGATGCAGCAAAAAAACTTGGCGTGGAAAAAGAGTTTACTTTTGACTGTGAATTCCATGATGGAATTAAGCCTTATGTAAAACTTGCTGCAATCTTTATTCAGAAAGTTCAGAATGAAGTATATTATAGAGCTTTTTATAAAGCAGAAGATATTATTCCTGATGAGGTAAAAAATGGCAATTTACTTTCATGGATTTATAATACTGACCCGGTAAGCATCTTCCAGAAAATCTATTTTAAAGACGGTAGTTCTGTAACAGTTTATCATTCAACATATTCGATGCAGGAACATAACGGAGAACCAGAAGCGTATTACTTTAACTTTAAATTGCTTGGAAATTTCGACATATTTGATTCAACTCATTTTGCTTTTTCCAATTTCGTATTCAGAGATTTTGATAAAAAAGTCTATACTTCTGGAATAGCTTATTATAAAAAAACTCAACAACATTTTGAACTGACAGCTACTTTTGACTTCGGAAATTATCTCAAATTAATTACTAAAGATAAGAAAAGATATGATAAAATATTTTCATGTTTTGGAAGTCCTCTTATTGAAAAAAATTATGCAAGATATTCATTGATAAATATGTTCGATAAAAATCCAGAGACATCATTTGTAGAAGATGATACTGATGATAATATTATTTTGAGATTTAATTTTAATTATCCTGGAGAATCTATTAAGAAAATAAAAATAATAAATGGATATGCACAGTC
>JAILIC010000009.1 GCA_024695475.1 Treponema sp. | reverse complement strand
ACGTTTGCTAGATTTTTTTGGAGCGTATTTTACTATGGATAAATCATATTTATTTTTCGATATTGAGTGTGCAAATTGTTTTGATGGAAATGGCAAGATGTGCTCTTTTGGATATGTTTTGACAGATGCCTCATTTTCTGTATTGGATACAGACGATGTAGTTATGAATCCCGAAACCGAGTTTGACTGGTATTTGTTTTCGCCTAAGAATAAATGCCCGCTGTCATATTCAAAGGATTATTTTAGGGCACAGCCAAATTTTGAGTCTTTTTACCCAAATTTGAAAAAGTTACTCGAAGCTCCTGATAGACGTGTGATAGGCTTTAGTTCTCCAAATGATGTTGGCTTTTTGGTATATGCCTGTGAGCGGTATGAGTTTGATATTTTTAACTTTGCGGCTTTTGATATTGCAGCAGTACTAAAACTTGCAAAGAATGAGTCGCATACGCTTGAAGATTGGTGTGATCGGTATCACATTGACAGAGCAGGACTTAAGGCCCACCGCTCATGTGATGATGCTATGATGACAATGTTGTTGACCAAGGCATTTTGTGAAGAGCAAGGTATTACTATTGATACGTTACTGAGCACCTATAAATCAACAAAGTTGTCTGTTGAAAAATATATTGAGCAACGTGAAATCTCTCGTCATAATAAAGAAAATATGAACAAAATTAAAGATTTGTTTGGCAAAAAATCAAAAGCACCATTAACAAAAAAATTGGCAGGGTCATTGTTTGCTTTTGGATTTAAAATACAAAATGATACGGATACGGCACTAAAGCTTGGTCAACTGGTATTTAAACATGGTGGCATGTTACAAAAGCATTTGAAGGATACCGGTTTCGTACTTATTTATGATGATATGGATAGCCCTGAAGTTATTGCTGGTATAGAAAAAAGAGGTTTGATACCACTGAAGCTTTCTGACTTTTATGAAAAAGTGAAGATGGAATAGTAAGATGCGTTTTTCTTTTGCAACCTTTTTTCGAGACGAAAAAAAGCTTTTTTTAGATAATACATTACCGATTGCCATATTTAATGCTAAGGTTTTTTGTTTTCTTTCAAAAGTTACGATTTTATTTCTATTTATTCTGCTTGCAGGTGCTTTCTTTTTTCATTATGGGCTTTCGTATGTTACTTTTATCCTTACGAGCTTAGTCTGTAATTCTCTTTTTTTGTACCTGTTCTCTCTATTGCGAAGAGGAGGAAAAGCTTCTCAATTTATATTGCCGCTTTGCTATTTTGATGTAACTTTGTTTTATATGGCTGTTATCTTTACCAGCTTATATAAAACAACGGGTATACATGTTGGAGTTGCTTTTACCTGCTTTGAGATTTTAGTTCCGATTTTAATTCTAGATAGGTCTTGGCGTATAAGTGCGGTCTGCCTTTGCTCTTATGCAGTACACTTGGTGTTCTGTTATTTTATGAAGCCATTTGATGTATTTTGTAATGATCTTGTTAATACTTCTGTATTTTGTTTTCTCGGAATGTTTATCGGTGGCTTTTTTCGATTTACGCAGTTAATTAACATTGATAATGACAGAGATTTGTTATATCAGCGTGATACAGATATGTTAACGGGGTTGCCTAATAGGCGTGTCTTGTTTGAATTTTTATCACTATCACGGCTCAATTTATATCAAGTACTAGATGTCATTATGGTCGATATTGACTTTTTTAAGAAATATAATGATACCTATGGACATCAGAAAGGCGATGCCTGTCTTGCTGCATTAGGTGAGTGTTTTAAAAAATTTGGGGACTCTCATAAATTAACATTCTGTCGTTATGGTGGAGAGGAATTTATAGGTATTGGTATGCATTATGATACTGATGAATTGGTATCACTTGCAGACTCTCTGAGACAAGAGGTTGAGGCATTGCAGATACCTTTTAAGGAGTATGATCCTGGTCATATAACCATAAGTGCAGGTTGTGCTTGCTGTTTTATTGATGAGGATTTGTCAGATCAGATTGTAATTAAAATTGCTGATGATGCGTTATATCAGGCAAAAAGAGCGGGAAGAAATTGCGTAAAATACTAGCCATACAGATGTGAGTAAATCTGTATGGCAGGTATATTAGGCTTGGTTTGTTAATTCTTTTGTTTTTTGAAGAACAGCGTCATACAGTTTTTTTTGATCGTTTTGATATTCGGTGATAAGACGTACAAAAACACTGCCTGCTACAATTGCTTCAACTGATGAGGCAAGCGCTTTAGCTTGTGTTCCGTCTTTTATACCAAAACCTCCATAGATTTTGCTTCCGCCCTCGCTTACTTGAGATAAAAAAGTAAGAGTAGAGTCATCAATAACCGTATCACTACCAGTAATGCCGGTTCGTAAGGCTGCATAAATATGGGAAAATCCTGCATATGCAAGGGAGTGCAATCGTTCTTTTGTCATGCTGGGTGCTACTACAGGGATATTTTCCATTCCGTTTGCTATGCACGCTTTTGTTAAGCCTTCATCGCAATCAAAAGGAAGATCAGGAATAATCATTCCTTTTACCCCTGCTTGGGCTGCCTTTTTACAGAAAACTTCTACACCTGGAGTGTAAACAAGAGAAGCGTAACTCATCAGATAGATTGTTATGCTCGGAAAGGCTTGATGTAGTCTTTGGATAAAGGCCAGACCATCAGCAGTCTTGTATGATCGACTTAATACTTGAGTACATGCTTGTTGAATGGCTGGGCCATCAGCACAAGGATCGCTAAAGGGAAGTTGTATTTCAAGGATGTCAGCACCTCCTGCAACGAGTGCACTTGCTGCGGTAAATGCAAGTTCATCGGAAGGGTATCCTGCGACTAAGTGGCTCATAAGGTGTATTTTTGACATTATTGTGCCTCCATAGATTTTGCGTCATGAATGTCTTTTTGTGATTCCAAGCGTTCAATTTCGGCATGGAGAAATTGTATCCATTCTGCAGGACGGAATACAGGGCTGGTGATAAACACATCCTTATCACCACGTCCACTCATATTGATAATGATTGCTTTATCTTTTTGTATTTCTTTGGCAAGCTTTATTGCTGCAGCTCCTGCATGGGCACTCTCAAGTGCAAAAAGGATTCCCTCATTTTTTGCAAAAAAACTTACGGCTTCAAGAGCATCTTTATCACGAATGGCTGTAAACTCTATGCGCCCGGAGGATCCTAGAGCTGCTAACTGAGGACCGATACCCATATAGTCAAGCCCTGCGGAAATTGAACGAGTCGGAAGTGATTGCCCATCTTCATCGATAAGAAAGCGACTTTTGTAGCCTTGTACAATGCCTTGTCTGCTGGCATTACCTGTCATGCGGCTCGCATTTTGTCCTATATCAGGTCCGATACCGCCAGCTTCTGCACCAATAAGTCTTGGTTCCTTTTGGTCGATAAAGGGGCTAAAAAAGCCTATGGCATTGCTGCCACCACCAACGCAGGCTACCATTGCACCGATATCAATACCTCTCTCTGCACATTGCTTTTTAACTTCTTCCCCAATAACTGATTGAAAGGTTCTTACGATATCAGGGAATGGGGATGGACCAAGTGCACTTCCTAAGACATAATGTGTGGTATCAAAGTGAGAAGCCCAATCACGCATTGCTTCATTTACGGCATCTTTAAGTGTTCTGCTGCCAGAGGTGACTGCGTGTACTTTTGCACCATACAATTCCATGGCGGCAACATTTGGTTGTTGTCGACGTACATCAACTTCACCCATATACACAATACATTCCAGCCCAAGCTTTGCACACGCTGCCGCAGTTGCGACTCCATGCTGACCTGCTCCGGTTTCTGCAATGATGCGTGTTTTGCCCATGCGTTTTGCCAATAAGCATTGACCGATGGCATTATTGATTTTATGGGCACCAGTATTTGCTAAGCCTTCAAGCTTTATGTATATTTGTGCTCCTCCAAGAAGCTCAGTAGCAGTTTTTGCAAAATAGAGCGGGGTTTCTCTTCCGATATAGTCGCGGCGGATGGTAGCCAGTTCGTCTAAAAAGGACTGATCCTTCATGGCTTGTCTAAACGCGCTTTCCAATTCATTTAATGGGCGACTGAGTACTTCTGCAACATACCTACCGCCATATTGATCAAAAAAACCATCTATAGATTCTGACATAATTCTCTCCTGCATATATATGTAAACAAAAGTCTGTTTCTTTTTACAGTAATAATATTCATACTCTACACTGTTGGTTTGTTATTGTCAAGAGTAACAATGTGAAAGAAAAGCCTTTTTGAATAAAGAGTGCATAAATATGCATAAAATGAGGTGTTTTTGTTGACTACATAAGTGGTAATGTTATAAAATCAGTATTATTAAATTCTGTTAAGATAAACTTGTTCATAATGAGTATTGCTGAACAAAGAGGGGGTAGAATAATGAAAAAGTCACTTTGTGTGACAGTCTCGGCATTGCTGTGTGCTGCAGCTGTGTTTGCTGGTGGTGCTAAAGATGCTGGTGTGGCAAAACCGTCATATCCAACAAAACCTGTTACGATGATAATTCCTTATGGTGCTGGTGGTACTACAGATGTAAATGGTCGTAAATTTGCGGTCCAATTACAAAAACATCTTGGTCAATCAATAACAATTGTTAATCAAGGTGGCGCTTCTGGATCCAAGGGATGCAAATCTGCATTAGATGCAGCTCCTGATGGATATACCATCCTGTTTACTGCTGAATCACTAGGAACACAGCGTGTTATGGGCATCTCAGAAATGAGCTATGCTGATTTTGCTCCTATCATGGCTGTTACCAATGATCCTAAAGTAATTGTTGTCGGTAAGGACTCTAAGTATAACTCGATGAAAGACTTGCTTGATGATATGAAGGCAAATCCTGGAAAAGTAAAGATGTCATATACTGGTCCTGGTGGTTCTGGTCATGTTCAGGGCTTGATTTTGAAAAATCTTGGATATGATATGGCAATGACTGCTTATGCAGGTGGCTCTGATTGTATTCTTGCTGTATTGTCTAAGCAGGTTGATTTTACCAATTCTAATTATTCTACTATTGTTGGTTATCTTAAAAGTGGTGATCTCAAGTTGCTTGGTATTTCAGCAGTTGATCGTCTTCCTGGTCATCCTGATGTTCCTACTATTGCCGAGGTTGATCCAGCAGCTAAGCCTTTCTTGAAGAATCCATTTACCCCGCTGAACTTGTTGGTATCAAAAGATGTACCAGTAGAAATTCAGCAGGTACTTCGTGAAGCTGCACTAAAAGCTGTTGAGGAACCAGAGTGGAAACAATTTATCGAAGAAAACTGCGGTGATAAACTGTATGAAATGTATCCAACAATTGATTCAATTAAACAGTTCTATAATGAATGGGAATCTCTTGTTAGCTGGATGCTTTATGATGCAGGAGCTACAAAGTATAGCCCTGAGCAGTTTAATATCCCTCGTCCAGCAACTAAATAAATAAGTTATCATATCGTCTGCGATACGTTCGCAGGCGATATCGTAGGTCAGTATCTTTGTATGAAAAACAACATCAAAAAATATTTTTCACAGAGTAGTGTGCGTGATGGAATTCTTTTTTTCTGTATTGGCATCGCACTTATGCTCTATTCTTTTATTAACCATTATTCTGTTCATATTGAATGGAAGTTGTCACCGTATCTTTTTCCTGTTTTAATTTCTTTTTTTATTATCGCGTTGGCAATTGTATTATGTGTCGGCGGTATCCGTGAAGCTACTGCCGAACAATCAAAGGAAGAATCTTCTGAACCGTCCCCTACACAATGGAAGACTGTTCTTATCTATATAGCCGCAGTTGTTGCCTATTATATCCTTATGCCATTTTTTGGCTTTGTTATTACAACAATTGCTCTTTTAGTAGTTTTATTTTTGTTTTTAGGCGAACGTTCTTGGATAAAAATAGCAGTACTTGCGATTTTTACCTCATTTGCGATTTATTATCTCTTCCATGTGTTGTTGCATGTTATGTTACCGTAGATAGGTTGGTTGATTATGGAATTTCTCAAAATGTTTACTGCGTATTTTTGTAATTACCAATTTGTCTTTTTGACATTACTTGGTGCAGTTCTTGGTTTGTTTGTAGGCTCTATCCCAGGGCTGTCAGTAACAATGGCAACGGCTTTGTTGGTATCGATAACTTATTCTTGGACGACAGAACATGCTATGGCTACGGTCATGGGACTATATGTTGTCGGTGTATTTTCTGGTGCATTATCTGCGATTTTGATTAATATACCGGGAGCTCCATCTTCGGTGGTAACTACCTTTGATGGCTATCCGCTTGCAAAAAAGGGTGAGAGTTATAAGGCGCTCAAATATGCTACGGTGTATTCATTTGTTGGTAGTGTATTTGGTCTTGTCGTATTATGGCTGCTTGGTCGCCCTGTCTCTCGTATTGCATTGCAGTTTCAGCCGATGGATTATTTTTTGTTGACTCTATTTGGCTTAGCTGCAGTTGGTTCCCTCACATCAAAGACTTTTTCTAAAGGTTTATTGAGTGCCATGATGGGACTTATTATCAGTATGGTTGGGTTAGACTCTGTTATGGGTACTCCTCGCCTTACTATGGGTATCAGAAATTTGCAGTCAGGTGTATCTATTGTACCTGCCTTAGTTGGCTTATTTGGATTTTCTGAAGTGTTGATCAATCTTGCTCAGGGCGATTTAGGAGCTCAGGTGTCAGAGATTAAACACTCGGTAATAAAGATAAAGGATATGCTTAAACATCTCGGAAAGGCACTCTGGTACGGTATCATTGGTACCTTTGTTGGCGCCTTGCCGGGAGCTGGAGGTCCTGTTGCTTCGTTTTTAGCATATAGCTCTGCAAAACGTATCGAAAAACATCCCTCTGTACCTCTTGGCGAAGGTGCTGTCGAAGGTATTGTCGCAAGCGAAACTTCTAATAATGCTTGTATCGGTGGTGCCTTGATCCCTATGCTGACACTTGCGGTTCCTGGAGATGCGGTTACTGCCATTATATTATCAGTATTTTATGTTCATGGTCTGCAACCTGGTCCTATGTTTATAGCTATACAGCCAAACATGTTTGCAGCAATATTGGCTGGTGGTTTTTTAGGCTGTCTTTTTTTATTACTGCTTGGACTATTTATTGCCCCTCATTTAAGTAAGATAATTTTAGTTCCTAAAAAGATTTTATTGCCGATTGTTACTGTACTTTGTGTTATAGGTGCTTTTGCCTGCAATAATACCATGTTTGATGTACTGTTGATGTTCCTGTTTGGTATGCTGGGCTTTTTTATGCGTCGCCATGGATATCCGGTAGCTCCAATGACATTGGCAATTGTGCTTGGTGGTATGATGGATTCTAACTTTAGACGTGCAATCTCGCTCGCTGCCAGTGAAGACAATAAGCTGCTTGCCTTGTTTGGGCGTCCTATAACAATAGTATTGCTTGTATTGACTGTTGCAACATTGATAATGAGTATCCCTGCAGTTGCAAAAAAACTCCTAAAGCAGAAGAAGTAATCATATATGCGCTGTTGACCAAGGAGTCTGTTTTGACGCTGGAGCGACAGTGTGTATGATGCGGCCTAATGATGTTAGACATTGCACGCCCAGGGTGTCGTGTAACACTTGATGTGTGACCGTGGGTAGGCCATGTGTGTGATCGTGGGTAGGCCTGATATGCCCCAAAAAAGGTGACAATAAAAAACTCTATAGAGAATTACTTTTTATTGAAGTATCAGGGACTTATATTCATTTATAAGTCCCTTTTTAGTAAAAAAAAAGATACAAAATCCTGCAAATGCTGTTACAAAGTCTTAGATAAGTGCTATAATTTTGTATACTAAAATGCAGGATAAAACGTACATTGCAATTGATTTAAAATCTTTTTATGCCTCGGTAGAGTGCAGGGAACGTAATCTTGATCCGCTTACGACAAATCTTGTTGTTGCAGACAAAAGCCGCACGAGTAAAACAATTTGTCTTGCAGTAACTCCCAGCCTAAAAAAGTATGGCCTGAGTGGACGGAGCCGGCTTTTTGAAGTTGAAGCCAAAGCTCGCGAAGTAAAACGACAGACCGGCAGGGAGCTTAAGTATATAACGGCTGTGCCCCGGATGGCACTCTATATTCAGTATTCTACTCGTATCTATAATATATATCTCAACTATTTTGCACCGGAAGATATCCATGTCTATTCGATTGATGAGGTTTTTATTGATGCAACAAGTTATCTTTCGCTTTACAAAACGACAGCCAGAAAATTAGTGTCCAAAGTGATTTGCAATGTACTGTCTGAGACAGGAATAACCGCCACTGCAGGAATTGCGCCTAACCTGTACTTATGTAAAATTGCCATGGACATTATGGCAAAACATATTCCGGCAGATAAAAATGGCGTACGGATTGCAGAACTTGATGTGCACTCATACCGCAGTCTGCTGTGGAACCATCAGCCGATAACAGATTTTTGGCGGGTGGGCAAAGGTATTGCACGACGTCTTGAAAAATATGGTATCCGTACCATGGGTGATATTGCCTGTACATCGCTCTCTACCCCTAAGTGGTTATATGCAGAATTTGGAATTGATGCAGAAATCCTGATTGATCATGCCTGGGGTATTGAAAGCGTCAGTATGAACGACATCAAAAATTACCGGTCCGAAACAACAAGTCTTGGCAGCGGACAAGTGCTGCATGAGCCATATACCTATGAAAAAGCAAAGATTATCGTACGTGAAATGGCAGAACTTTTGGCACTTGATTTATTTAAAAAACAGCTGCTTGCAAGTTCCCTTACACTGCAGGTTGGATATGATGTAGAGAGTGTTACTAATGGTGGTTTTGACGGGGAAGTGGTCCGTGACTATTACGGTCGAGAAATTCCAAAACCTGCACACGGTAGCTGGCCACTTGGCAGTGAAACTAATTCTTCAAAACAGATTGTGGATGGTTTTGTCACACTATTTGAAAAAATTACTAATCCTGCACTACTTGTACGGCGCATAAATATCACTGCAAATAATACGATACCAGTAAGCAAAAGACAGCCTGGACTTTTTGATGCACTGGACCAGAGCGAGGGTGGAATGGCACAAAAAAAAGAAGAAATGCTCCAGAATGCCCGTCTTGCAATCATTAAAAAGTACGGAAAAAATGCCATCTTAAAAGGAACTAACTTTGAAGAAGGAGCAACTACCATTAGTCGTAATGCGCAGATAGGAGGACACAAAGCATGAAAAACGAAAAAGACTATTCGGCTATCATAAATTATGACTGGAATAGATATTCTTTGCCTGATAGAATGCCGTTAGGACAGCGTGCAAAAATTTTTTTGCCGTTTTCTGCCTTAACCGGTTATGAAGAGGCTTTGCAGAAAACCCTACGTGCAAAAATTGAGCGGTACAGTTATTAATTGCGAAGGAGTTTTGTATAGGTAAGTGCACCTTTTTTTAAGAAGAGTAAAATCAAAATCTGATGTGAGTATCTTTCTCCGTAAAAAGTTGCGGAAACGCCAAAGGAATTATACAATATAAAACAAAAGTTATGTGTGTTACTGAAGAAAATAAAAACTTATTACGAGTATTGTCCCGACAATATCCAACGCAACGATCTGTCATTACCGAAATTGCTAACTTGCAGGCAATTCTTGCCCTCCCAAAAGGTACGGAACACTTTTTAACCGATGTCCACGGTAATTATGAGCAGTTTAACCATGTGTTAAAAAATGGCTCTGGATCAATACGGCAAAAAATAGAAGAAATCTTTGGTGATACTGAGATGCCGTCTGTAAAACGTAGTCTTGCAACCTTGATTTATTACCCACGCGAAAAAATAGAAATCGTCAAAGCCACAGAAACTGATATGCCTGCATGGTACGCTACTACCATTCACCGGCTTGTTGCGGTTACTCGTAGGGTTTCGTCAAAATATACGCGCAGTAAAGTCAGAAAGGCAATTCCTGATGGTTTTTCCTATATTATTGAAGAGCTTATTACCGAAAAAGAAGAAATAAATGATAAGCAGGCGTATTATAATGCCATCATAAAGACCATTATACGTATTGGAGCTGCTGACTCATTGATTGAGGCAATGTGTCAGTTAATACAGCAGCTGGTAATTGATCACCTGCATATTATTGGTGATATCTACGATAGAGGCCCTGGACCGCATTACATCATGGATATGCTGATGGATTATCACTCGGTAGATATCCAGTGGGGCAACCATGACATCATCTGGATGGCAGCTGCCAGCGGGCATAAGGCAAGTATCGCAAATGTAGTGAGGATGTGTGCTAAGTATAATACCCTTGATGTACTTAATGAGGGATACGGCATTAATCTTACCCCTCTTGTTACCTTTGCTTTGCAGGTATATGGCTCATTGGAACGCAGTGTACTTCATAAGGCGATGGGGATCATCCAATATAAGCTGGAAGGAATGATTATCAAAGAAAATCCTGAGTTCCTTATGGATGATCGCCTTTTGCTTGATAAAATTAATTGGGATCAGGGAACAGTGCATATAGGAGATCAGGATTATGCACTTTCTGATAGTGATTTTCCTACAATTGATAGACATAATCCTTACGAGTTAACTGATGAAGAAGCAGTTGTTATCAATCGGTTGCAAATGTCCTTTTTGCATTGTGAAAAGTTGCAGCGACATGTGCGGTTCCTGTTTGCAAAGGGGCATATCTATACTATTTATAATGACAACTTGCTGTACCATGGTTGTGTTCCTTTGATGGCGGATGGCAGTTTTGCAAAAGTGTCTATCTATGGCAAGGAATACAGTGGTAGGGCTTTGTTTGATATTTTGGAAGAATGGGCCAGACGCGGATACTTTAGCAAGTGGGACAGTGATGAGCGTAAAAAAGGACAGAATATCCTCTGGTATTTATGGGAAGGTCCTTGGTCTCCTGTTTTTGGTAAAGATAAAATGGCAACTTTTGAACGTCAATTTGTTATTGATAAAGTAACTCATCGCGAAAAAAAGAATGCGTACTATGCATTTGTCGATGATGAGAGTGTTGTTAACCGCATATTGGAAGAATTTGGCTTACAGCCTTCTTCTTCCCATATTATAAACGGACATGTGCCTCAAGAAATTAAGAATGGTGCGACTCCGATAAAGTGTGGGGGCAAGTTATTGATTATCGACGGCGGATTTAGTGCTGCCTATCATGAAAAAACAGGAATCGCCGGATATACATTAGTGTCAAATTCTCGAGGTATGCGTCTTGTTGTACATGAAAAATTTGAATCTACGGAAAAGGCAATCATTAATGAAACGGATATTGTCTCTGATACTCAGACTGTTGAAGTTTTTGCCAAACGAAAGTATGTTGCAGATACCGAAAATGGTAAACGGATCCTTATACAAATCCAAGAGCTTGAGCAATTGCTCGCTGCCTATCAAGATGGATTTTTTTCTGAAGAGACACAGTAATGTATATAAAAAATACTATCATTTTTTTACTCTGCTTCGTTTGTGCGACCTCGTTATATGCAAACCGCAAACCAAAACTCGATTATAGCGATAATGCCCTTTGTTTTGGCGTAACTGCCCCTATAGGTAGCGGAAAAGATCTAGGTGGCGTTACGGGGCGTGCTCTGCTATCGGGTGCAGGTGTTACGTTTGACACACGTACATTAGCTGATAATTATAATCTTGGACTTTATTTTTCTACTTCGTTGTATTCCCCTCGTATGATACATGGTTTACAGTCTGGCTCTGCACAGTATGGCAATGCCGATTATGATAGTATTGTCGGTTTTGATTTTTTTCTTGGTGGGTATAGATTGCAGTATCACAGCGATACGATACGGATTCCTTTGGCAGTGGGAGTACATTGTGGATATCTGTATGATAAGCTGTCCTTGACAAACAAAAGAGTAACTACCGATCGGCTGGCGTTGGGAATTGGTATTGCAGGGAGTGCAGAGTATACTGTTTCAAAATATTTTGCTGTGTCTGCAACACTAAAGCTGTTTTATGATATGTATATGATACAACGGCAAAAAACAGCAGCTACCAGTACAGCCTTCACCAAAACAACTACCAAGACTACGCAAGGCTCAACTTCAGATATATGGATTAGCCCAAGTCTTGGCTTTGTTATCCACTATGGAGAGTAAGCAGATAGTAGCTAGACTCCAAGATGTGTAATCGTTGTCTTGATTTCCGCAGTTCCTGCTTTTAACTCTTCGGCTGCGTCTGAAACTGCGTTTTGGATATCTTTCATTTTACCTATCGTAGAAAGAAGCAGTTCACCGCCACTGTTCTGTTCTTCAACAGCGTTATGAACTTGTCCTTCTTGATTTTTGACCTGAGTCGAAAGCGTTACAATGCGATTAAACTCTTTTGAAACTTCATTAGCTTTTATCGTTGTCGTATCAATCAAGTCTTTCATATTCTTGAGTACACTGTCAATTGATTTTGCTTCTTTGCTTGAGCTTTCCGCAAGTTTACGGATCTCTGAGGCAACTACAGCAAAACCTTTTCCTGACTCACCGGCATGGCTTGCTTCGATTGCAGCGTTCATTGAAAGAAGGTTTGTCTGGGCGGCAATCTGATCGATTGTTTTTCCCATTTCAACCAGTCCTTTTGAGTTTTCTTCGATTTGTTGAACCAGAGCGTGAATTTCGCGTACGCTTGAGTGTCCCGTATTCGTCGCTTCCTCAAGCTCGTTTACTGCAGTAAAATTCTTCTGCAAAATTTTGTTGATTGAACTTATGTTTCCAATCATCTGCTCGACGGCTGAGACTGAAGAATTGACATTATCTGACATCTGGTTAGTAACATTTGTAAGAGAATTAACATTTTTCTCGTTTTCTTCAAGGCAGGCGATGCTCTTGTCTGTAACTTTCTGGATGGAAGTGTTGATTTCTTCCTTAAAATCCTCAGTCATTTTGTGCATGACATAGTAAGAACAGTGAGACATCTTGTTTACGCCGTTATAAATTGCTTTAGCCATTTCTTCACAGGAACGGTATCCGCAGGCCCGACAGTTGAGGATGTCTTTTTCCTTGGTTTTACCCATTTCTTGGAAGATTTTCTGAATTTCCGTCTTATTCGGAACTTTGAGTTTTGAAATGTTTGCGTTCCGATTTTCATATGTTCGGAAATAGATTCCTTCCTGCCAGAATTGATTGATTGTAGCATCAAGTTTTTTGAGCGCGGATTTTTGCTTTGAAGGCTTATCCATCTTCCATTGAGATAATCGCTCTTCCATTCGGTGTTCTATATACCCTTCCATCTCATCAAGTGATAAGTCTTTATTGTCCGTGCCTGCACCACAGTTACAGCCTTTTTCGCAGTTGAGACAGTCAATCAGCTGGAATTGTGGAGTTTTGCCATTCTTCAAGTCTTCTGAGAGCCGCTCAAAATATGTATAAACTTGAGGAAATCCCTCGATTTTTCGGCTCTTCTTAGAGATGCCGGGAACAAATCGCTCGGCAGTTCGCAATAGTCCACCTGGAGTAGAGTAAAGGACGCCCCTCTCTGCCAAAGGATTATCATAATCAGTTTTTGGAAATGAGGAGAGTCTTATATTGTTGTTCTTAAAATAGTTGCTCACAGAATGCATTGTGACATTGAAGTCTCCCAGCCCATTCTCATCAAACTCTCGACGTTTTGCATAACAGGGAGAAATTACAGCGACTTTATATGCTGCATATAGTGGATAAAACTTTTTAATCATGGTGATTGTATGAGCCATTGGGCTGTCAGCAGGAGAAAGATAGGGAATCAATTCAGGGTGATATAGCTCAATCCATGTGACGATTGCGGGGCAAGGCTGAGAAATAATGAGCTTAGGCTTGTTCTTTTTGAGATACTCGATATATGATTTTGTTGTAAGCTCAGCGCCAAAACCAACATCAAAAACAGCCTTTACACCAATCGATTTGAGCCAGCTGTTAAGTTCTAGATCCTGTCCTTTAAAATGTGCGGCAGCTGCTGGAGCCACGATAGCTACGATGTTTTCACCTTTTTTGAGAGCTTTGAAAAAGTCTTCTGTATCATCGATACCATAGCGGGCGCCATGATCGCATGCTTCGAGGCAGTGTCCGCATCCAATGCATAATTCATGATTGATTTTTACATAATCGCCCGAAGCATCATTGCACATTTTTGAAGGGCATACTGCAATACAGCGATGACAATTAACACACTTATCTTTATCGACAAAAATTACTGGTTTAAGCTCAGACATCTTTTCTTTTTCCCTATCTATACTATTTTAATCGAATACAATGAAAATTTAAAGAGAAATTTAATATATCTAGTTTAGTTATTTAAAGTGCTGTTTTACCAATGAAGCTACAAATAGTATGTGATGTGCAATATTTTTTGAGAAAATTGATTTGTATGATGTAATATATTGATTGTCTGAAAGCATATTATCGAATAAAATAGAAAAGCATGTATCATTTTAGTAAAAAAAGCATATAAGGAGACGGTATGAAACCTTCTGTTGTCTATTTTACCGATTTTAGAACAAATAAGGATGGTGGTATCCCTGCAAAGTTGCAGATGCTTATTAAAAAAGCAGGAATTGCGCAGATTGATTTTGATGGAAAATTTACGGCAATAAAAATGCATTTTGGTGAAGGGGGGAATCTTTCTTTTTTGCGCCCAGATTATGCACGTGCTGTTGCTGATGTTGTTAAAGAACTTGGCGGTAAGCCATTTTTAACGGATTGCAATACGTTGTATCCTGGTTATCGTAAAAATGCACTGGATCATCTGACTATAGCTGAGCAACATGGTTTTTTGCCGATGACAACTGGTTGTCAAGTTATCATTGGAGATGGTTTAAAAGGTACAGATGATATCGAAGTACCTGTACATAATGGCGAGTATTGTAAGACTGCTCTTATTGGTCGTGCTATTATGGATGCAGATATCTTTATAAGTCTTGCTCATTTTAAGGGACATGAATCTACTGGTTTTGGTGGGGCTATAAAAAATATTGGCATGGGATGTGGCAGTCGTGCAGGTAAGATGGAACAACATAAGGCTGGTAAGCCAGAAGTTAATGAAGCCTTATGTCGCGGGTGCCGTCAGTGTGCAAAGGAGTGTGGTTCTGATGCTATTACGTACAGTAATAATAAGGCTCATATAGATCAGAGCGTTTGTAAAGGATGTGGCCGTTGTATAGGTGCTTGTAATTTTGATGCGATTTACAATCCAAATGAAGGAGCAAATGAAGAACTGGATCGTAAAATGGCAGAATATGCACAAGCTGTTTGCTATGGTCGTCCGTGTTTTCACATAAATATTATTAGGGATGTAAGTCCATACTGTGATTGTCATGAGTATAATGATGCACCTGTTATTCCAAATATAGGTATGGCGGCAAGTTTTGATCCGATTGCTTTAGACCAGGCTTGCAGTGATTTATGTATGAAAGCTACACGTTTACAAAACTCTCTGCTCACGGATAATGTACAACGTGGTGCAAAGCTTACTGGTATCTTATGGAAAGACATAACTCCTGTATCAGTTTGGGACGAGACCTTGATTCATGGTGAAAAAATAGGACTTGGAACACGCTCGTACGAGTTAAAGACCGTCTAAAAACTAAAAAGGCAGCTTGTGTGCGTAAGCAACATGCACAACAAAGCTGCCTTTGTCAGTTATGTATCAAGTTTTTGCTTTTTCCAGCAGAGTAGGCCAAAAAGAATTCCACCCACAATCATCATAAAACAGAGTATCTGTCCTGTAGAAATATTGAGAAGTGATGTCGTACGGGCAATAGATGCTGTTTTTTCAACGGTAATGCGGTAGCCTATGTCTGCATCAGGCTCTCTAAAATATTCGATTATAAAGCGGAAAAAGCCATAGCCAACAATGTAGACTGATGTTAAAAAACCGTCAAAGGGCTTTTTCTTTCGTAAAAACCAGATGATAAGGAATAAAACTAGTCCTTCAAATAGCGCTTCATAGAGCTGGCTGGGGTGTCGTGGAAGGTTAATGAGCGTTGAGTTTTGCGAAATATCCATGCCTGCTTGTTCTGCAACTTGTTTTACCCAATCAATGCTTAAGGAATATTTTTCAGCACCAGGGAATATGATTCCCCATGGTTTTGTGGTTACTTTTCCATAGAGCTCGCCATTAAAAAAATTACCAATACGTCCAAAGGTGTATCCGGCAGGAATGGCAATCGCCATTGCATCTATCCATGACAATAATGGCTTATTATGTGTTTTGCACCAAAACACAATACCGATAGCTCCACCGATAAATCCCCCATGATAGGACATGCCTGCAAGACCCGTAAAATGACCGATGTCGTCATATGGCCAAAAAATCAGCCACGGTTTGTGCCAATAAATGCCACTGGTATCATATACCAATGTAGAAAATATCCTTGCACCAATGAGTAAAAAAATGATTCCTGTTGTAAGAAAACTGAAAAGTTCGTCTTCCGTGGCTTTTGTACTTGCACTGTCAAGCATGCCTTCAGTCATTACCTTTTTTAATATCGAATAAGCGATGGAAAAGGCTACAATATACATGAGTCCATACCATCGTATGAGATTAAGTATTGGAATTGAAGGAAACAACTGAGGATGTATCCAAGAAGGATATGAAATATACAATGGTAAAAATGATAATTGCATGGAACAATCTCTTTGTAAAACTTTGTGTAGTATTAAACTTTAAAGCCTAATTTTGCAGCTTTGACTAATTTTGATTTGAGCAATAGATTTTCCTTTTTAATTTGGGTAAGTTCATATTGCATTGTTTTTATCATTTCTGAGAGCTCTCCAGTAGTAAATGTTCCATTACCAACTAAATCTTGAAGACTGTTCATTTTTAATGCATAGTCTTCTTCTGCTTCATCGGCAACGTCCTGGAAAGAATTATAGTTAGTGTCTGTATCTATAGTAAGATCAAAGTTCTGGTCAAATTGGCGAGGCTCAGTTGCAAGAATTTTATCAGCAATACGATAAATTGCCTGTGATAGCACACTCTGAGGCTTGTAGATGATAACGGGCAGGCGAGATGATAACGCTTTATCCTGTAACATATCTCGATACATGACGCCAAGATAATCGATATCCAATCCTAAATACTGCGCGCAGGATCTACGGATTTTTTGTGCTTTTTCGATATCTTTTGGATCATCAATCATGTTGATTGACAATCGGGGATGAAACTGTGCCATGCGTGATGAAAAAGTCATAGCATTTTCAGGATCAATCGCCCTGAGGTTTTCAATCATCTTAGGAATATAGAGTCGTTGTAATGATTGAGAATCCATCTTTAATTTTTCAAGCCACTGGGCACCTTTTGACCCACTTTTGAATGTGGTATACATCAGTCGAAAGACAGCATTCTTTAAAAACAAATAGGCATTGAGTGTTGCAGTAACGGTAGGGGCTGTAACGATAATGCCCTGAGGAGAGAGTAAGAACATATCAAGAATAATTTGATGAGTTCCAGCTCCTAAATCCAAAATGACATAGTCTGCATCCAGATCGCTTAATTCTTTTATTAATTTATTCTTTTGCTGTACTTTTAAAGATGATAAGCCAGGAACTTCACTGTCACCTGCAATAAAACTGACATTTTCGTAATCAGTAGGAGCAATGATATCTTTAAACTCGGTATGGTCGGCAAGCCATGTACCGATACCTGTTTTTGGGGAACTTTGTCCAATGACCAGATGAAGATTTGACGCACCTAAATCGAGGTCTGCTAATATAACTTTTTTTCCTGCCTGTCCGAGGGCAATTGCTAAGTTTGCAGAAAGAAGACTTTTGCCGACCCCGCCCTTACCACTGGCAACTGGTATGATTTGCATAACTGTAAGTATAGCATAATGAACTTACCTTGACAAATCCCTGTGTAAACGTACAATTAATTTATGAATAAAAAGATCTGCCTATTTGGAAAGAAGGTTATAACTTTCTTTTGTTTATCTATATTTGCTTCCCAGTGTTTTGCTCAGTCTTCTTCTGTTTCTGCAAAAGAAGCTTCTGATTCTACTTTAAATTATTTACGCATCATTAACAGTGTGTTTAATTTTGCCCAACAAAACTATGTTGAGCCAGTGGACCCAAAAGTACTGTATGAAGGAGCTATGAAAGGCATGATGGAAGCACTGGGGGATCCTTATACGGAATATCTTACCGGTGCTCGATTACGTTCGTTAAATGAGACAACTTCCGGTAATTTTGGTGGAGTGGGACTTTCTATTATGAAAGAAGTTGCTTCTGCTGATAAACCAGGCTATGTTGAAGTTGTTGCTCCTATAGAAAATACTCCAGGTGAAAAAGCTGGTATTATTGCTCAAGATTACATAACTGCCATTGATGGCGAGCCAACCCCCGAAATGACAATGGAACAGGTTCTTTCAAAGCTGCGGGGTGCGGTCGGTACGTCTGTCGAGCTGACGTTGCTGCGTGGTAAAAAAACTGAATTTAAGCGGACTCTGATACGTGCCATTATTGAAGTACCAACCGTAAAACATGCTATGATTGGTACTGTTGGGTATATGCAGCTGTTGCAGTTTACTCCTGAAACTGCAAATCATGTGCAGGAATGTATCGATGAGTTTAAACGAAAAAAGTTTACCGGTCTTATTATTGACTTGCGTAATAATCCAGGCGGATTGATTACGAGTGCAGTCGAAATTGCTGATAAATTTATTGATTCTGGTACAATTGTATCTACAAAAAGCCGTTTAGAATTACAAAATAGTGTTTTTACTGCAAAGCCAGAAAATACAAGGATTCCAAAAGATCTTCCTATTATCGTTTTAATTAATCGTGGTTCAGCAAGTGCTTCTGAAATCTTGTCGGGGGCATTAAAAGATTATCATATCGGCTATCTTGTCGGTGAAAAAACCTACGGAAAAGGTTCTGTACAACAGATGGTCTCGTTGACAGATGAGGATGGTTTTAAGATGACTATGGCCCGATATTATACACCGAGTGATGTTAATATCGATAAAGTTGGTATTTTGCCTGACCGTGAAGTTGTTTTTGATGCATTTACTGAAGAAGAAGGAACCATATTTGCCGAAATGAGTAAGGATAATATCATTGGCGATTATGTCGAAAAACATCCGTCTATGACCGAAGCTGATATAGCAGCATATGCTGATACATTGCATGCAACGTATCCTATAAATCTTCGATTCCTTCGTCGCTTGATTCGGCTTGAAGCATTCCGATTCCGAGGTGGTATTACCTATGATTTGGATTTTGATGTTCAGTTGAATACTGCACTTGATATTTTGCGTACTGAAGATTTTAAGACTTTGGTAAAGAATACAAAGACGTTAAAAGAACTTCAAGATGAACGTCTTAAAAACGAAAACCTGGCAGTGTCACAATGAGACAATATATATCCCCTTCCTTTGTAGATCAGCATGGTTTGTTGCAAATAACAGGTAAGGATTACCGTTATTTTAAACAAGTGCTTCGTCTCAAAGTGGGAGATATGGTAGCAGTACGGTTTGCTGATGGTTCACTACAGAATATGACAGCATGTCGTATCGATGAAGCAAATCGTATGTTGGTTTTGCAGTTATGCGATTGTAGTGATGCACACGATACAATAACCAGAGGTACTGCCGCTGCCGAGGTTGACGAGGTAAAAAGTACAACTGATTATTGGTTGTTTCAGTTTATTGCCAAGCCGCAAAAAATGGATTGCATCATCCGGCAGGCTACTGAGTGTGGTGTTGCACGAATTATACCTGTTATAGGAGAATATTCCCAAGCAGTATATGCCGATCCTGACAAATGGAGAGGGGATCGCTTTGATCGTATTATAAAAGAAGCTCGACAACAAAGTGGTTCCCCTGTAGAGACGGTTTGTGATGGCCCTGTTACATTGGAAGAGGCTCTCGCTTTGTGGCAGACGCATTCTGGTGACAAGATTGCTTTTGCTTTGTATGAGCGCTGTGTTGCCAGCCAATCTATGACTGCCGTAATTGCGGCACAAAAAGATGTACCCCTTGCTGGCTTGTTTGTTGGTAGTGAAGGAGGAATTAGTCCCTCTGAAATGGAAATGTTACAAAGTCACAGAATTATTCCTGTACATTTTGATATAAATATATTACGTTGTGAGACGGCAGCCTTGTATGGGCTTGCAATATTACAAAATACGATTAGGGAGAAGCTGACATGGCAGTACAAAGAATAAATCTCCTGGGGGTTCCTGTTGATGTATGTCGTCCAGAGGATTTGGAATCTACCATTCTGGAATTAATGGCAAAACCGGGAACAAAACAAATTGTTTTTTTATCAATATGGAATTTGCTTAAAGCTCGTCGACAAAATGATTATGCAGAGTGTATCCGTAATGCGGATTTGATTTTACCTGTTTCAAAAAGTATCTTGAAGGGTGCTAAGTCACTAAAACTTGCGGTACCTGTTCGTTATAATCCTTTTGATGCTGTCATAAGTATTATGTCAGTTTTGGATGCCCATTATAAGTCAATGTATTTTTTAGGTAGCCGTAAAGTGATGCTTCAGTCGGCAGAGCGGCATGTCCGTGATACATTCCCTAAATTACAAATTGTGGGACGATATGTCGGATATTATCCAAAGCCAATTGAAAAAGATGTCATTCAGGCAATCTATAAATCTTCTCCTTCATTGGTACTGTTATGTGATGGTATTCGTGAAAAAGATGTCTGGGCATATCATAGACGTAATCAATTTTCTTCTAGTATTTTCTTATACTATAGAGATGCAATTGGTATTTTTTCGGAGCGAGTTCATCGTGTAAATGAGGAAACGTTTAAAAGAGGACATGAAATTTGGATTGAGATACTGCGTAATCCATTTAAAATCTTTTTGATATTTCCTTACATGTGGTATAAGCTTCTCTTGTTGTATACCCGACTGCGTAAAAAGTAACTTCTAAAGACCCCTTTTTATATACTATATACGACTCAACAATTTCTTTTGGAAAACGTATGGTTTCTTTATGTGTCTTTTCTAAAAGTGAGGTAATCTATACTTTTTGTAAGTCTTTATTTACGAGCTCTGATTATTTACTCGAACTCTGTACTGATGAAGCTCATTTTAGAGACTGTGTAGCTCACTATGACTTTATATTGTATGACGGAACAGCAAATGGATATGGTACCGTCTCTGATTATGTCTTATCGATACTCAAAGCAAAAAAGCAACAGATTTTGTTCTTTTATACAGGGACTATTGATTTAGCTCTATTTGATGGATCAACCCCTCGTTTAGTACCCTTTCCTTGTTCGGGTACCTTTTTAAAGGAGTCTGTGGCCGCAATGCAAGGTATATATGGTACTTCTAAAATTGACAGTGATACATATCAGGTAAAACAACAGTCTGTATCATATATTTCTAAAGAGATTGCCATTCCCGAGCTTAAATCATTAAGTAATGAGTATTCTGAAAATGTACAGCTTAAACATGCTGTAGCAACTGCTAGTCGAAGTACGTTGCCTATTATTTTGCAAGGTGCAACAGGTACAGGAAAAACCTATATTGCAAAAGTGATACATCAGTTATCAAGTCGCAAAAACAAGCCATTTGTTTCGATTAATTCTGGGAGTATCCCGCCATTATTAGGAGAGTCTCACTTGTTTGGCTCTGTAAAGGGGGCGTATACAGATGCTGTTACTACACTTGGATATTTTGCAAAAGCTCATGGTGGTACTCTTTTTTTTGATGAAATAGAAAATCTGCCTTTAGGCTTACAGGAAAAACTGTTATGTGTGTTAGATGATGGGGCATATACTCCTGTGGGCAGCACAGAGGTGTGCAAGGCTGATGTACGCATTATTGTGGCTTCAAATATATCATTAAAAGAGGCCGTCGCTTCGGGGCGATTCCGTTTGGATTTGTGGAATCGGCTTAGTGGATTTGTCCTTTCAGTACCGCCATTAAAAGGGCGGGAGACTGACATTCGGACGTTGACAAAGCTTTTTTGTGACAGAATTAATATGCAGATCGATGATACTGCTCTACAAGCTCTTGTACACTATTCATGGCCCGGCAATGTGAGAGAATTGGATTATTGTATAAGGCGGGCAGGAGACTATGCCCGCTTAGAGGGGAGTGATTCTGTCATACGCGCAGAACATATCACTTTTCTTGCGTAGTATTCTTTTTAGCAAGTCCTGCTGCTTTTGTAAAAATCTTTTCAATATATTGGCTTTCGCTTTCTGATAGGGATGCACGGGATAAGAGGTTAGTCCAGAACTGTTCCATATCAGGGCGCCCTGTAACGCTAAAAAAACCGATTTCTTGCAGTTTATCTGCGATCGTAACGACAGTTTTGTGTAAACGTTCCTGTGTGATAGGTGTATAACCGTGATGTCCTTTATTTTGTTCCCTAAACAAGTGGTAACACATGATTTGGACGGCATGGGACAAATTGAGCGATGCAAATGTATCACACGATGGTATGGTAACGCCAACATTACATTCCATGAGCTCGTCATCGGTAAGACCTGTCCGTTCGTTTCCAAATACGATGGCAACAGTACCTCCTGGCTGTTCGGGTGATCCAGTATCATCAGCGGCTTTTTGAGCAAATTCTTCTGGAAACAATAATTTACCCATACGCTTTTTACCTCTGCGGCGAGTGGTGCCGGCAACAATGGCACAGTCTGAAGTAGCTTCTGTGATAGAAGAATAGAAACGGGCGTTTTCCCAAATATATGCTGCATGAATAGCAAGAATTCTTACCCTCTCTTCATCATAGTCTTCTTTTTTTCCTACAATACGGAGTTGTGTAATATCATTGTTTGCCATGGCCCTGCATACAGCACCGATATTTCGGCTTTCTTCTGGGCGGGCCAATACTATAGTGATAGCGTGTAAGTTCATACTCAGTACTATATAATTTTTATCTCCTTTAAGCTATAATTTTTCTATGGAAAGTTTTGCTGGTAAAAAGGCGGTTGTTATCGGTGGCTCAGGAGGTATTGGTAAAGAAATAAGCAGATTGCTTGCAGCATCTGGAGCTTCTTTAGTAGTACATGGTGGACATGAAAGTCCTGAGTTTTGTTCTTTTATCGATGAGCTCCAAACCAAGTGTCCTGCTACAGGGGTGCCATCTCGTATCTCAAAAGTGGTTGTGCCTATTACTGTTTCTCACTTTGCAGAGGTCTGTGTCAATGCTTTGGCGCATGTTGTACAGGATGCTGATATCGTTTGTGTTTGTTTTGGACCTTTTGTACAAAAAAGCTTGGATCAGACAACTATAGACGATTGGCAGCTGGTGTCGCTCTGTGATTATGCATTGCCAGGCTTTCTTGTCAGTACTGCCTTACCGCATATGATAAAGCAGCATTGGGGACGATTTTTGTTGTTTGGTGGTACTCGAACATACATGATACAAGGCTTTGCAACCAATGCTGCATATGCAGGGGCAAAAACAGGTGTGTGCTCATTGGTACGCTCTGTTGCCTGGCAGTATGCTCGTGAAGGTATTACGTGCAATGCTCTTTTACCTGGTTTTGTTGACACGGAGTATCTATCCCCTGATACTCGAGCCCAGTTGCGGCAAAAGTCTCCAACGGGTATGTTGCTCTCCCCAGCGTCAATTGCACAGGCAGGAATGCAGCTATTACAAAATCAACATGCCAACGGTGTGTTATTTAATGTAGACGATGGGTGGGTGCCGTAAATTTGTAAGCAAGACGCTTTGTTTTTCTCGTTTTGTGTTTTCTGGTTTGACATAGTATTAAAAATTGGTGTATCATTAATGTATATCTGGTATAAAATGGGATGGCTCGTATGGTAAACAATAATAATTTGGTTCCTGGCTTCAATGATGAAAAAGATGACAGCCTTAAAATTACCCTCGATAAAGTTGATGGAGTTGATAATTGTCTCTCTCTGTCACTCAATGGTTATATTGATACCTATAACTCGACCTTTTTTCTAAAACGAATCACAAAGGTTGTAGAAGCCGGATATGTAAATTTGATTTTTAACTGCAGTAGTCTTAATTATGTTTCTTCAACGGGTATCGGTTCCTTTACTGCTTTCTTAAAAATGGTAAAACCAAAAGGTGGAGATATCGTATTATTAGAAATCCAGCCTAAGGTTTATGAAGTATTCCAGTTGTTGGGATTTTCACAGTTTTTTAATATTAAGTCATCATATGAAGATGCAATTTCATTCTTTAAGGATGAGACTTCAGAAACCGTCAGTACCTTCCCAGTGGTATTCTCTTGCCCTGTCTGCTCAAAACGATTAAAGGCAACTCGCTCCGGTCGTTTCCGCTGTTCAGAGTGTAAATCTATTTTGACCGTAAATGCTGAAGGTGTGGTAGCTCTGGGATAGTTTGAGACATCTGTATATAGAGTCTATGGTAAGCACTATGACTGGCTCATAGTGCTTTTTTTATGTCAAGTGGAAAAGCTGTGGATAACCACAAAAATGTATCTTTTTTTTATGAGAAAAAATCGGTTTTTTTTTAAGAATATTTTTTAATCATTAATATCACTTTAAGGAATGTATTATAATTCTTTAATATATAACGAATTATATTTGATTTTACCTTAATTTGTTTTATTGTGAGGAATTATCGGTGCTGTGGATAAAGTCCACTTATTTTGATAAAAACTGTGGATAAATTGTGGGTTTACAGTGTGATACTGTTTGAAAACCTGTCTTTCTTTATATAAATTCAATAGATAGACATGTTGATTCTTTCGTGTTATTCTTTTAAAGATGAAGTCAGTATTGGGGTTGATTTTTACCTATTTTTTTGTATGTCTTGTTGGAACAACAGCCGGTGCTCTTTGCTATATGCTGTATAAAGGATGCTTACTTTTTGTAGTTGGTACCCCAATGAACATTTTGTCTTTAAGCATGTTTATTCAGGGCATACAGTTGGTTTTGCCGATAATTTTGCTGTCTTCTCCCTTATTTCTTACTTTGTATCGTATACGTCATAGCCAAAATCAAACACATCTTTTAATTACATATATCATATTGGTAGTACTCAGTTGGACTGTCATATTTAGATTAGGTATTTGTTTTTTGAGATCGTATAGTCCTCGATCATACATAACGGTATCACTGCCTTCCACTGGCTATTTTAGAAGTGACAAAGAAACAGTTACCTATTATTCTTCGTATTCTCAGGAGCGACCGGTCACTCTGAGCGGAATCCAAGTTAAGTTGGTAGGAATCCAGCAGTATGTAAACTCGGTAACCCCTTTTGAAGGAGAACAGGTACCCCAGAATGATGACAAAGAGTTTAAAGAAAGCCTTATTGAGCCATTTTTGAAAATGCCCGTAACCCTTGCCCGTGTTTTAATGGTTTTTTCTGTCTTGTGTAACACGGCATATATTACCTATGGCGAAGGTTTGCTCCAGTGGTGTTTTTTTATTTCGATAGGACTGGCATTGTCATCGGTGTATGGACTTGTCCGTATGTCTTCATGGAAACTCTTAAATGCTTTTTTTGTTATCGCGGTAAGTAGCGTCATTTGCATTATTAATAGCATGTATTATTTATCAACTCGTTTTTCTGATGGTGCTTTACGAATAAATGCCTGGTTGGATTCTTTTATACGAGTGCAAGTTCCGTCTGTTGTTCTTATTAATGTGTGCATTGGCATTATTTGTATCGCTCTTGGAGTTATTTTTTCTCTGATTCAGAGGAATCCTGAATGAAACGTTTTTTTGGACTTATATCATTATTTGTCGCTCTGACATTTTTAGGCTGTTTCATATATAGCAATACGGCTATTAACTTGCCACCGCTTATTTCATCTACGGTAGCCAGCTACAGAATGTATTGTACGTTATTGTACTTTTTTGAGTGTCTTCCATCAGTACTATTTGCAGGATCCGTCGTAATCCTTTGTGCACTCTTTTCTGCTGATCATGGCAATATAAAACACCGATTTTCACAAGCAATGTATGGCTTGTATAAAAAAGTATTTGTATTTGGGCTTATCATGGTTGCAGTTCTTACTTTTATCAGCCAAATTTGTGCACCGCTTGTAGTCAATGCACGGACTGAGTTAGAAAATCGCCCCACCTTATTTTATGAGTATATGGATTTATCCCGCATGTCTTTATACAGTGGCGATTTTGATGCTGCTTACTCGTATGCTGCACGAGCGATCCAGCTGGATCACTCCAGCGACGCTGCGGAACAACTATATCGTGAGGCAGAAATATCGCGAAAATCGTCTTGGGAGTTTATTAATACCGAAATACTTCCTATGGTTACCGAAAAAGATATGCTCATAGAAGAAGACATTCCAGAATCAGTACGAGCGTATTCTGCTTTGGAACTTATCGACAGTTCCAAAAAGGCGGGGGTTAAAGGCGATTGGTTTGCTGCCCACTACTATGCGCAGCTTGCAGTAAAGATAGCCTCGTTTGGTGGCGTTGATATAAATCTCAAAGAGGCTCAACGGCTTGCCGCTGAGGCATGGAATAAACTATCGGCAATGGAAAAGACAGGAGATCTTTCTGTCCAGCAATTATTTGCAACAAAACGTCAGGGATATGAAGCCTTGATGAGAGGCGATGCCTTGCAGGCTTATTATATATTTAATCGCCTGTTGCAAGAGTCAAAAGATAATAGCAGGGATCCCGATATCATACGCTACTTTGCATTGGCAAAGGAACGTCTGGAAAAACAGTACTTTTTTATCGATGAAGCACAAAACCTTGAGAGGTTTGAATCCATCCAGAACATGTACTTCAAAATTGTTAATGCGGATTCCTCTATTACTATGGTATTTGCCCGTGGTGTAACAGATATGAAGAATAAAGGCAACTTGGTCCGGTATATACGTAATCTTACCATCTGTAGATTTACTGCGGATAATCATTTTATGTATTCGCTTGATGTACCGTCAGCAAAACTGCTGGCGATTGAAAAAGATGGCAAAAAAATCCCGTATATTCTGTTAAAGTCAATGGACAGGTATCGTGAAAACTTGTTTAGAGAACCGCGCTATTATTATGCGCCAGATTTACCTGCGGAAGAGCATCCGGCTAATGAGACCTTTCAAATGCTTGAAATGCCTTATGATGATTTGAATGTATTGGCAACAGCGAGTAGAGGTGTTGATCAAATGGATTTAATGTCCTTGATACGATTTGCTCCGATAGCAAATAAATATGGTTATTCACAGGAACTGGCACTATCGTTAATCGGAAATCGCTTGCTCTATCCGTTTGCTATTTTTATTCTCTTTTTCTTTTTTGCTTCGTTTGCGTGGAATTATCGTCTTAGTACTAACCAGGTATTTAAGTTTAAGTGGCTGTTCATTATACCGCTGTTATCAGTCATAATGTACTTTATATTGGAATCACTCCAGTATTTGTTTAAGATTATTAACTTTGTTGTTGCTAGTACCTTTGGTCAAGGTACGATGTTGTTTGCAGCATTTATCGTATATATTTTGCTGTTTTCTGGTGTGTCAGTACTGTTTTTATCTAGAACAGAATAGGACTTGCTATAGTAGCCTTTGCTCGTTACCGCTCCATGGCTCTGTTCTAGATATCTCGGTACCGCTTAGTCTTCTTCGATTTTTTCGATATGAGCACCCAGCTTTTGTAAGCGCTCTACTAGATGCTCATAGCCGCGTTCAACTTGATAAACATTGCTTATCTTACTCTCGCCACTGGCTACCATAGCAGCTATTACCATTGCCATACCTGCACGGACGTCTGGTGAGACAAGATTGTCACCATGTAAAATCGAAGGCCCTGATACGACCGCACGATGAGGATCACAGAGCGTAATGCGTGCTCCCATTCCGATGAGCTTATCGACGAAGAACATACGAGACTCAAACATCTTTTCAAAAATTAATACAGTACCTTCTACTTGTGTTGCAACAACGGTCATGATACTGGTCAAATCTGGCGGAAATCCTGGCCATGGTGAGTCATCGATTTTTGGTATCATACCACCAATATCTGTGTTTACTTTTAGCTCTTGATTGAGCGGAACAATCAAATTGTTTTTGTTATCAATTGTCCATCGAATGCCCAATTTGTTAAAAGCAACACGCATAGGTCTCATATCTGGCGGATTTACGCCTGTAATGGTGACAGAACCTTTTGTTGCTGCTGCCAAACCTATAAATGAGCCTATTTCCATATAGTCAGGGCCAATAGTGTATTCACAGCCATGTAATTCTTTGACACCGGTAATACGAAGAATGTTACTGCCTATCCCATCTATTTTTGCACCCATGCTATTGAGCATGTCGCAAAGATTTTGAATATGGGGCTCGCTGGCGGCGTTGTTAATGATGGTCAGCCCTTCTGCAAGAACAGCGGCCATAAGGGCATTTTCGGTAGCGGTAACAGAGGTCTCGTCCAGGAACATGTCTATACCGACAAGCTTGTGTGCAGTAAATTCAAATGTGCTGGAAATATCGAGATTTGCTCCTAGCTCTTTTAATGCCAAAAAGTGGGTATCAAGGCGTCGTCGTCCGATGACGTCACCTCCTGGTGGCTGCATGACAGCTTTTCCCATTCGTGCCAAAAGCGGACCGGCAAAGAGGATTGATGCACGTATCTTTTTTGATAAATCTGCAGGAATAGTACTGGTAGTAAGTTTTTTTGCATCAATCTTCCACGTATGAGGCTCGATGTTTTCTACTGTAGCTCCGAGTGCTTGCAAAATGAGCAACATGACAGAAGTATCTTCGATATCCGGAATATTACGGAGTATGACAGTGTCTTCTGTTAATAATGCCGCCGCAATACAAGGCAGTGCAGCATTTTTATTACCACTGGCACTAATGGTTCCCTTTACAGGAAAACCACCTTCGATACGATATTTATACATGAACAGCTCCTTTTATGAGTTTTGTGCAGTGATAACTGCCAGTTGCAAAATAACTTCCGCAGCACTAAGCATTTGTGATAGCGATGCCCACTCGTATCGTGAATGATAGTTGTGACCACCAGTAAAGATGTTGGGGGTCGGAATGCCCATTTCGGTTAAACGAGAGCCATCCGTACCGCCTCGTATTGGTACATTGACAGGAGTAATACCTGCATTGTTATATGCTTTGTAGAGGTTTTGTACAACCTCAGGTTCTGTATCAAGTTTTTCTTTCATGTTGAGGTATTGCTGGGTATGCTGTACGGTAACAGATCCACCGTAACTGGTCGCAACGCTTTGTGCGATTGTTTGTACCAATGTTTTTCGTTGTTCCATACCGGTTGCGCTAAAATCTCTGAGTAACAACATGACATGGGCTGTTTCTATAGAGCCGCTGATATCCATAGGGGCATAAAAACCTTCGTGACCATCAGTTGTTTCTGGAGCTTCATGTCGAGGCAGGCTTGCGACAAAGGCTGCTGCCATGGATACAGCATTTACCATTTTTTCGGCACGGGCGGTACCGGTATGTGTTGATTTGCCGGTAAAAGTAACGTCGGAACGGAAAGCAGTAAAGCACTCGGTTTCAAGCTCGCCGATGTGTCCTCCATCTACCGTATAGGCACGCTTTGATGTAATTGTCTTGAGAGGGACTCGATCCATGCCATGTCCTGTCTCTTCGTCAGGTGAAAACATGACTTCGATTTTTCCGTGTGATACTTCAGGATGAGCTACAAGATATGCCATTGCGGTCATAATGGCTGCAATGCCTGCTTTGTCGTCTGCACCTAAGAGGGTAGTACCGTCAGTGGTGATGATGGTATCACGTTCGGCTCCAGCTTGGACAAGGGCTGGATTTGCAGCTGGATCAAGAACAAGTCCATTTGCAAGAGTGATGGCACTGCCATCATAATTTTTGATGATATTTGGTTTTACATCTTTGCCGGAGACTTCTTCAACCGTGTCCATGTGTGCCATGACGCAAAATGATGGCAGGGATTCCTTACCTTTTGTTGCCGGTAAGTATCCATATACATAGCTGTGCTCGGAAATTTGAACATCAGCAAGGGGCAATTGTTCCATCTCGGCTGCCAGTTGTTTTGCAAATTCGGCTTGCTGTGGGGTTGATGGAGTAATCCCTTTATCTGCATTTTCTTGACTGCTGGTTGAATATGTTTTTACATAACGTATAAATCGATCTAAAAGTGCTTTTTCTTCAATTGAGTTTGATTGTAAATACTTCATATATATCCTGTGTTTTTTACTCTTATAGCATAAGTCATTTTTTTAAAAACAGCAACCACGACTCTGTATGAGACTCTTGGAGCTCTGTAATGCAACGATTGTCATATCACTTCCTGTGTGATCAGCTCCCTATAAAATCTTTTGCGTCTAAAAAGATTCTTCTAAACGTACATATTGAAAATCAAAATGTAAACTATTGAAACCCAATAGGTACGCAGATGAGTCTCAATATGTATGCAATTGAAACTCAATAGGTACGCAATTGAAACTCAATAGGTACGCAATTGAAACTCAATATGTACGTAATTGAGTTTTAAAATGTACGTAAAAAACTATACCTTATAGCTTATTGCTTGTACCATGTAGAATAATATATGGAGATTTTTTGAAAAGTTAAATTTTTCGCGAAATTTTTTTGTGATTATCCGAGAATTTGAAAAAAACGATATTTGACGATTTAAAAAACTGTACTATGTTAAAAGCAGGTCAAGTTTAGAAGGAGGAACGAATGTCATTTCCAAAATTTCAAACAAAAATTGAATTAAGCGATTATATTCTGGTTGAAGTCATAGGCGGGCCTGAAATTAGATATAAAATCTACAAAAAGGATAATTACAGCGAATATCCTGTTGATACAGCGCTGGCTGAAATATTGATTCCATATTATTGCAGAGAGCCAAAGGTAAAGCTCGGTGCATTTTTGCCTCAGTTCGACAAAATACTGTGCGAGCTTCTTGCCGTGGCTGACCGCGAGATTGTAAGCCGCTTGTTCTCAGAGACGATGAAATCTCTTTTCCCGGAAGAAGCCGATAATTTTGAGCTTGAAATTTACGAGGAATACGGCGGAGTTTATTCTACGATTGATTACTCAAAGGAATATTTCAAGCGTATTTTCGGGCATGAGCGCGGAGAAAGCATGGCCCAGATGAAAAAGTATAACTTGTTTCCACCAAAGCGGACGATGTTCCAGGAGCGGGATGAAATCTGGGAAAACTACATTAACGCATATCACGCCTGCCGCAAAGCCGCAAAAAGGCGTAGAACAAGCTTGCGGGAATATATTGAAGGTAAAACCGATGAAAGCAAAGGTGATGCAGGGGAAGATGGCCGCGAAGAGGAAAATGGAGAAGTCTGAAATTTAACGATTTGCCAGTTTTGCTCTATGTTATTTGCATGAACAGATTCTGGAAATTTGATATTTTGAAAAATTCTTATGTTCCTTCGGACGAGCCGGCTCTTTCTGCTTTTCCTACCATCGTGAACATGAAAAACAGGCAAGTTTTTTGCAGGCTTCACAAACAGTGGGAAAATATTGCCGCTTTTAAAAAGAACATCCTAAAAAGCGGGTGCGGAAAATTATATCTAGGACCTTTTACCACCGACAATACGATTTTCAACTACAATTTCGACATCTCAAAGAAGGGGAAGAATTGGTTCATCAAAGTGGATTCTCAGACTGTTTCGACCACAAAAAGGCGGCTTCTGGAAAATGTTTACGAAGTGAATACGGAACGAAAGCGGCTTTTCAAGAACGGAACGGCGGTTTTTGAAAGCGCGGATATGGCAGGTGCTCTCTGCAAGGAAATCACGGTTCAGATTCTTGGCGAAATGGGCGCACGATACAAGGAAATTTTCGGCATTTGCCCGACGGTCACTTCTTCTCTTGGCGGGTTCAGCGTGATTCTCGGCTATATGCTCAGCCCGTTCAATGTGAATTTTTACAAGATTGCACAGCACTGGGGATTGAATCCTTATGACCTGGATTTTGCATCCCTTTCTTCGGGCGACACTCCGAGCGCAGAAAATGAAATGTTCTCCAGCCTCGGAATCAAGCCAACGAAAGCAATCCGAAAACTCTATCAGAAATTTCCGCAGAGCGTGATTTGCTATTCTGCCGCCAAAGATTTGGGATTCACGGACACGAATCTTCTTCAAAAAACGGCATCATTCGCTTTCTATGCTTTTCTGAAATTTTACATGATTTCTTTTGCGGGCGGGGATATTTCTTACACAATCCGAGTTCCGCTAAAAACTTTTGTCCGTGACATGCTCGCGATTTCTGACCAGAAAACTGTCTGGAATTCCATCGAAAGAACCGTGAAATTTTTTGTTGAGAAGACAGTTTCCAACATCACGATAACCGATGCCTTGAATATGTACTCGGTATGCGGTCCGTATCTTACGAATCAGGAAAAAAAAGATGTGATGCACGAGGGATTCAACACATATACGCATGATTTTCTTCTTCGCAGACAGCATGAGCTTGCGCAGGACGGCTCTTGCTGCGATGTGGACGGAGATTTTAACCTTGTGTTCCCGATTGAGCAGAAATTTCTGGATTTGGAATACAAGGCCGGGCGACAATTCCGGGAAAATCCGGCTACGCATGAGCTTGAAAAAGTTTCTGATGAAGAGAGATGGTGCTTTTATGTTGCCCGCGACAGCTTTACCCTGAAAAAAATCGGCAGCAAAATGCACAATTGCGTAGGCTGGGGCTACAAAAATGCCGTGTTCGAGCGGCGTTCCACAATCGTGTATGCCAAATTCAGGAATAAATGCAAGATTTGCATTGAAGTCACGCCTGGATTCACTATAAGGCAGGCACTAGGACCTGCAAACAGCCAGCTAAAAGGTGAAGCCCTGGATGCGTTTTCTGAATGGTGCGATAAAAAAAATATCGTCCGCACGAATGTTTTTGGAAGAATTCACATTGCGCCATAAAAATTTAACGATTCGCCATGCGTTTACTATGTTATTGGTGAAAGAGGTGCAAAAATGAACGAGAAAAACGATGTGCTTTCACAGAATGAAATCGATGAACTTTTGGGAAAGATGGGAGATGACGATGAAACGGAGAAAATCTTATAGTAAATTTGCTTTTCAGCAAAATAAGATTATAATCAGATTCGAGGTTAAAAAATATGAATGATAATAGTGCAAAATTGCAGGAAGCAGTGAATTTATTTTTTACATCTATAAATAAGTTCGATGAATATCTAAAAGAAAAAGGTACAGACAGAAGAATAAATCAGTTTGGAGATAT
>JAILIC010000129.1 GCA_024695475.1 Treponema sp. | reverse complement strand
TGTGTGGTCTGGCTTTTTCAATCGTGTATTTTATGATTACAACTGAAGTTTTTTCTAATACAAAAGGTATGAAAATAGAATCGGTTAGACGCTTTTTACTTTTACTTATATTCATTTTCTCGGTTGAAAGAGTTTATGTAGATTATAAAATGTACAAAGAGTATTTAAAACAGGAGTTCCTTATTGCTCATATTGGAAAATCAGAAGTAATTAAAAATAATGAAGTTTTTCTCATTAATTGGCATACGGATTTTCCTTTATATTCGCATTTAAATTTTTATGAAACTTCTGGATATGCCTATAAAGCATTTGGGACACGAAATCATCTTATTTTGGATGTTATTGACCAAAATCGTTTAGAATCTATTTTTAATGAAAGAAATGACTTTGATTATAAGATATCAGATATACATGATTTTACGCCTCAAGGAATAATTGATTTTACTTTTGTACCCACAAAAAAGGATATGCTAAAAAGCATGTATTATCAGTTCTTTAAAAAAGAAAAATTTAAAGAACTTGTTTCGCAATTAGGATCTTTTTCTGTGGAATTGGTGGATAAGTAAAAATAGTTTTACTTTGTTATGGTATTTTTTGTGTAAGGTGAATAAATGGAACACTTAGTTTTAATTGGAGCTGGCGGATATGCAAAATCTGTCCTTGATTCAATTGACTACTACAACTACAAACTCGAAGGTTTTTTGGATGAATTTACTTCTGAAACTGAGCATTTGGGAATTCCAGTAATTGCTCATTCTTTGGAAGAAATTCCAAATAAAGAAAAAATGTTTTATTTTATTGCGATTGGTAATAATATCAATCGTAAACGATGGTATGACAAATTAAAGGAAAATAAGCTCCGCCTTATAAATATTGTAGACCGTTCCGCTATTATTTCACCGCGAGCTAATATTGGTACGGGCTGCTTTGTGGGAAAAATGGCTGTAATCAACAGCATGTCTACTGTTGGCGATGACTGCATTATTAATACAAAAGCTCTTGTTGAACATGGATGTACTGTTGGGAATCATGTAAATCTTTCTACCAATTCTGTAATAAACGGTGATGTAAAGGTTGGAGATGGTTCTTTTATAGGTAGCGGTTCTGTGACTTTGGGGCAAAAAGCGATTGGCAGTTGGTCAACTGTGGGAGCTGGAGCTGTCGTAACAAAAGATGTAGGAGATGATGTGACTGTAGTGGGCGTTCCTGCAAAAATTTTGAAGAAAGGAGCAATGCTGGGATGAATCATATTTTTATTATAGCTGAAATTGGCTGTAATCATAACGGCGATAAGAATCTTGCAAAAAAAATGGTTGAAGAAGCCTCAGAATGCGGTGTTGATGCGGTGAAATTCCAGACATTCAATTCTTCAGCTCTTATTTCACGATATGCTCCTAAAGCTGAATATCAGAAAAAAACAACAGGGACTACCGACAGTCAGCTGGAAATGACAAGAAAACTTGAGCTTTCGCACGGTGATTTTTCGGAGCTTTCTGCTTATGCAAAATCTCTTGGTCTTGTTACATTCTCTACGCCATTCGACATGGAGTCTGTGGCTTTCCTTGAAAAAATAGGTCAATCAATCTGGAAGATTCCTTCTGGAGAAATTACTAATTTGCCTTATCTAAGAAAAATTGGCTCAGTAAAATGTGAGAACAAGCAGATTATTCTTTCTAGCGGAATGGCTACTATTGATGAGATAAGACAGTGTATCGAAATTCTTGTAGAAAGCGGCACTTCAAAAAAACAGATTGTGCTTTTGCATTGTAATACCGAATATCCGACCCCGGATAAAGATGTAAATATTTCTGCAATTTCTGATTTGCACAGGCACTTTCCAGATATAGAAATCGGCTTCTCTGACCATTCCGTGGGGTCTGTTGCGGCAGTTGGGGCTGCTGCGCTGGGGATCTGTATGATTGAAAAGCATTTTACGCTTGATAAAAACTTCCCCGGTCCTGACCATAAGGCAAGCGCAACACCTGAAGAGTTAAAGGAGCTGGTTCAGAATGTACGCCGTATGGAAACAATTTATGGGTGTGGTTATAAAGTTGTAACTGATTCAGAACGAAAGAATAAAATTGTTGCAAGAAAATCTATTGTTGCAAAAGTATCAATAAAGAAAGGTGATATTTTTACAGAATCAAATATTACTTGCAAAAGACCAGGAAATGGTATCAGTCCTATGAATTGGTATGAGTTGATTGGAAAACAAGCCGAAAAAGATTTTGATGAAGATCAGCTCATTGAGGATTCAAGGTTTGCTAATCAGGAATAGAACATGAATGATTGGATTGGAATTGTAGATTGTCGAATAGATGAGTTTGATTATGCAGTATGTTTTGTTAAAAAAGAAATATACAACAAATGGACTTCATTTGTCTGAAAAGGGGGATGAAGGTTTGTTTAAAATTGTTGAAGAGGCAATAGATGAATAAAATTGCAATAATCCCAGCTAGAAGTGGTTCTAAAGGATTGAAAGATAAAAATATAATCGATGTATGTGGCAAACCGCTTCTTGCATATTCAATTGAAGCTGCCTTAAAGTCTGAATTATTTGACAAAGTCATTCTTTCAACTGATTCTGAAAAATACGCTCGGATAGGAAAAACTTTTGGTGCAGAGATTATGATGAGGGGTGAAAAGCTTTCTGACGATAAGGCAACTACTTTTATGGTAATTGAAGATATTCTTTCTCGTTTGGAAAATCCATGCGATTATTTTGTTCTCTTGCAACCGACTTCCCCATTACGGACTGAAAAACATGTAAAAGAAGCTGTAGAGCTTTTTGAAAGTTATTATTCAGATTTTGATTTTCTTGTATCTGTCAAAGAAACAGAACACGCAAATGTTCTTGTAAAACCGATTGAAGATGATTTATCTTTGAAACATTTTGATACGGATTTTTCTAATTATCGAAGACAGGTGTATAAAGATTATTCTCCAAATGGAGCTATTTTTATTGCAAAACCTCAGCAATATTTAAATCAAAAGCATTTTTTTGGTAAAAAAGCAATGGCCTATAAAATGAATAAATTTGATTCTGTTGATATTGATGATGAATTGGATTACAAATTTGCTTGTCTGTTGATGGGAGAAAAGAAAAATGGTTAATAAAGTTGCTTTTGTAACAGGTTCACGTGCTGATTACGGTATTATGCGCCGTTTTCTTTCTCTTATGAATCAGGATTCTGAGATTGAGCTTGATATTCTCGTTACAGGGGCATTGCTTAGTGATACCTACGGACATCAGGTAGAATTGATTTACAAAGATGGTTTTAATGTAAAAGCAGAAATAGAAGTTCCTTTGGATTCAAGCTCAAATGTAAAAATTCTACATACAATGGCTGTAACTCTTGATAAGTTTGCGGAATTTTTTGATAAGAATAGATATGACCTTTTAATAATTCTTGGTGATCGTTATGAAATGCTTTCTGTGGCAGAGGCTGCCGCAATGCAGAGGATTCCGATTCTTCACATTCATGGGGGCGAAGCAACATTTGGAAACTATGATGAATTTATTCGGCATGCAATTACCAAAATGAGTCTTTTTCATTTTGCTGCTACTGAAGAATATAGAAATAGAATTATTCAGCTTGGTGAATCTCCTGAGAGGGTTTTTAATCTTGGGGCTTTAGGTGCAGAAAACTGTCTTTTTATTGATGAAGCAAATGTTCCGGAAGATGTAAAACAATTACCATCAAAAAAGTATTTTGTAGTGTTGTTTCACCCGGAAACACTTACAAATATAGATGTTGCAGAACAGATGAAAAACTTGCTTGATTCAATAACTGAATTTATTGGTGAATATAAGTTTGTTTTTCTTGGAACAAATGCAGACACAAATTCTGGTATTATACGTAAAATGGTGAAAGGTTTTGTGCAGAATAATGAGAATGCAATTTATTATGAAAATCTTCATACCGATGCGTATCATTATCTCGTAAAGAATTCTATTTGTCTAATCGGTAATTCTTCCTCTGGAATTATAGAGGCTCCAAGTCTTGGAGTTTATACAATAAACATAGGCGACAGGCAGAAAGGCAGAGTTAGGGGAAGCAGTGTTATTGATGTTGGTTGCAATGAGCAGGAGATTTCAAGTGCTATAAATAAGTTACGTGAAATTCATGCAACAATAAAGCCTGAAAATCCTTACTACAAAGGAAACTCAGCCGAAGAATACTATGAAACCATTAAGAAGTTATTAAAGCGAGTTTCAATAGAAAAAAATAAAGTAAAGGAATTTTATGATATGGCTTAAATTGTTTTCATAAAATCTAAGTGGCCGATTTTTCCAACCTATCCGTGCAATATTGAGATTGTTTGCGGAAATTATTGATACAGGCCAAGGAGTTTCAAATGCAAGTTAAAAGATTTATAAAACTCTTTATTCCGCCAATTGTATTTAAAATTCGTAATTTTTTATATAATGTTTGGGAAAAAAAGAGCTTTGTTTCTACAATTTCAAAGATTGATAAACGTGATGATACTTTAATTGTTCTGGGAAATGGTCCTTCGTTAACACAAACACTGGAAATGTATAAAAAAAAGATTAAGTTGCATGATTTTATTGTTGTAAGTCATTTTTGTGAAACTGCATATTATTCTGAATTGCAACCAAAGTATTACTTATTTGCAGATCCTTCTTTTTTTGGTGATCTTGATACGTACGCAGATTGGCATAAAGAGAAAATTGGTCGGTGTATAACAAGTTTAGTGAACAATACAAAATGGGATATTAACCTTATTGTTCCGAATATTGCGTATGGTAGCAAGTTTATAGCAAAAGTTTCAGAAAATTCGATGATTCATCCCTATTATTATAATCCTGTAGACATGTGTCATTATGAAGACGATGAAAAGTTTAAACTGTGGGATAAAAATCTATTGGGTGTACCTTCCCAAACTTGTTTGAATACCTGTCTTTGGTTAGGAATTTTTTTACGGTATAAAGAAGTTTTTCTTGTTGGTGCCGACACAAATTGGATTGAACTGTTACATGTTGACCAGAAAACAAATGAAGTTTATACGATCGATTCCCACTTTTATGGTCAAAAAAGGTTAACGCTATATAAAAATAAGGAAGGAACTGTTCCTGTGAAATTATATGAAGAGCTTGTTTCTAATGCGGAAGCATTCAAACTATATTGGGAATTAAAAGCTTATGCTGACTATGCTGGTGTCAAAGTATTTAATGCGAGCGAATATTCTCTTATAGATGCTTTTGAACGGAAAAGAATATCGGATTTATAAGAATTACATTTTTGGTAAAACTTTATTAACAAAAGTATTTACAAATTTGTGCATAAAATGCAATGATAAGGATGGTAATATTATGGATAGTTTATATAAAATGATTCAATTTAAAGACCTCGGAGATGAGCGAGGCAAACTGGTTGTCATTGAAGGCGGACAGGAAATTCCTTTTGATATAGCTCGTGTTTTTTATATTTATGGCTCGGACTCTACAATAGTACGTGGTAAACATGCTAATCGAAATTCTGAGTTTGTCTTGGTAAATGTTGCAGGTTCTTCAAAAGTTATGATTACCGATGGAACAAGAAAAGAAATTGTTGAGTTGAATCGTCCTATGGAAGCGGTCTATATTCCTAAAATGATATGGAAAGAAATGTATGATTTTTCGTCAGACTCAGTTTTGTTGGTATTGTCCAATACACACTATGATGGTAATGAATACATTCGTAATTTTGATGATTACGTTGCTGAAATGAAAAATAATAAATAAGGAATACTATAAAACTATGCAAGTGCCTTTGTTAAGCTTAAAAGATATTACTGCTAAATATAAGGATGAATTACATGAGGCTGTGCTGCGGGTAACTGACTCTGGATGGTATCTGCAGGGTGAAGAAAACAAAAAATTTGAGTCTGATTATGCCAGCTATATTGGTACTCAATACTGTGTGGCTGTCGCAAATGGTTTGCAGGCACTTGAATTGATGCTTCGAGCATATAAAGAACTTGGTATTTTTAAGGATGGCGATGAAATTATAGTTCCATCTAATACCTATATTGCTACGATACTTGCCATATCACAGAATAATTTGGTACCGGTTTTGGTTGAGCCTTGTCTGGATACCCTGGAAATCGATGTAGCGCAAATAGAAAAAGCTATTACCAGTAAAACTAGAGGAATCATGATTGTCCATTTATATGGTCGTTGTGCTTATGATTCTCAGATTGCTGACTTATGTAAAAGATATAATCTAAAGCTCTTTGAAGATAATGCACAGGCTCATGGTTGTATGTTTAATGGGATAAAAACAGGTGCTCTAGGAG
>JAILIC010000128.1 GCA_024695475.1 Treponema sp. | reverse complement strand
CTCAATCTCACGGTTTGGAAAGTCCAGGGAATACAGTTCATCTTCTTTGTCGTACCCCTTTATGGTAAGATAACCGCTCTGATAAATCACCGGCAACATGTTTTTGCTGTCAGGATCATAGTTCTTAAACTGGTTTTCATTTGCAAGCCTGCCGTTTACCAGCGTCGAAAGTTCAAGCGGCTGGTTCTGTAATGTCTTTACAAGGAATGACGGTGTTCCGCTCTCAAACCAGTAGGAGCCGAAAGCTTTTTCCTTAAAGCATTTTAAGAGACAGAACGGATTGTATACACCTTCACCTTTATATGAAAAATGATAGCCGTCATACATCCGGGCAAGTTTATCTTTTGCCTCAGAAACGGTCATTTCCTGACGGTCAGCAAGGGCCTGTATTTCCAGTCCAAAATATTCTTCAAGCTCTGACTCAGAAATGCCGCATAATGTAGAAAAATCGCTGTTTAAGCTGATATCATCCAGCTGATTCAAGCCGCTGAATATGTTTACATGGCTTATTTTGGTAATGCCGGTTATGAACAAAAAGCGGATGTATTTATCCGGTCTTTCAGCGGACTGTAAAAATTACGCAGCTCCTGACGGTTCTGCTCCTCATATTCTGTGTAAAGGGCATCAAGAATTGGCTTGTCGTATTCGTCAATCAGGATGACGACCTGCTTTTGTTTCTTTTCACTCACGGTAAGAATCAAATTACTTAAACGTACAGAGGGATTGTCTGATAGCTTGGTTATTCCGTTTTCCTGTTCATATTTACCAAGAATAAAGTCTATCGTTGACAAAAGCTTTTCTTTATTTTCATAGGAGACGCCGCCAAAACTGATTTTGAGTACAGGATACTCTTCCCATTTGTCTTCAAGTTTCTCTATTGCAAGCCCCTTAAAGAGGTCTTTTTTACCAAGAAAATAATATTCAAACGTTGACAGCAGCAGGCTCTTTCCAAATCAGCGCGGACGGCTTAAGAAATATGGCTTACCTTCTGTTACGAGTTTATAAACAAGAGCTGTTTTATCCACATAGATACAGCCTCGATTTCTTAAATCTTCAAAATCTTGAATTCCGATTGGCAGATATCTTGGTTCCATAATTTTATTCTACCATTGATTCAGACACTTTACAATCAACTGTAAAATAACTCACAAAACATAATGTACATAGGCACGGTTTAAATCACTTTCGTGTAGCAGTTCCAGTCAGTTTGCCCGTTGCAGTTAAATCTTTCCCCAATAAGTTTATATTATTTAAATATTCTAAAATTAGAATACGACTTTGTCAAATAAGACTAGCTTTTCTTGTAAATGTTCTTCGGTTATTTTGGCAACATCCTGTGTAACATCAATAGCACACGCATGACGGACATAATACAATGTACACGTAATATGCTCTGGATCTATGTGCAGCAATCCCTCAAGAGCTCTCCGATAGCAATATAACTGCTCATAGTACTTTTCAGGGTGTATAGCCTTATCCGTCTTATAATCAACGATATGGAAGATATCACCAGCTTTGTAAACCAAATCAATAGAACCGGTAACAAAATAACCTGCAAGTTTCATTCTAAATGCATATTCTGTACGATAAAAAGTATCTCTACACTGCAAAAACTCTTTACCAACAGCGCTCTCATTAAATCCAGCGACCATCGTACGACATGTATCAAAAATACATTGACGGTTTGTATCATACAGATGAGCCACAAAGTTTGCAGGCGGAATAAATGTTGATACATCAACGCCCTTTGCATTCATTTCTAAAAACAAATGAACCAGTGTACCAAAGTTATTATATCCAAAGCCATATTTTTGAGTATTATCATCCCAGGTACTCTCGATAATAGCGTTTACATCGGTATATGCATCCACAGACGTAATACTCTTTTCAGTTGTATCATCAGATTCAAAACGACTTGGAGAAGTACGCCTTATCACGAGATTGGGAATTGTCACCAATGCACTATCAGCATACGTATCAAAGAACGGTGTTAATTCGTCTATTTTTTTTAGCATTGCCTGTTTATCAACAGAGTCTTTCTGAGCATTGATATAGGCAATTCGTTGCAACACGGGATACAACTCGGTAAAGTCAAAAGGAGCACTCTCATTTAGTGAGAGTGTTGTCTGTTCCGTTCCTGTGGCGTCTAATTCGTCCTGTTGGACTTGAGGCAAAATTGGATAGTAGTGTTGAAATATTCTTTCCAACAAAGAGGGTTTACTCGTTGAGGTATCTTTTAAGGGTTGTGACCAAGTCCCTAAAATCCACGCTTGTTGTTCCGCTCGGGTTAATGCAACATAAAACTGACGGCGGAATTCAGCATCATTTTTAGCAGTAGCTTCGTCCTGTTGCATTTTAAAAAAGAAATTCTGTTTATTATCAGTGTACTTTACAGAAATACCATACTGCTCAGTATAAAAATACATATCGCTATTTGACTCCGCAGAGAGTGCACCAGTACAGCCGACGATAAATACATATTTAAATTGCAAACCTTTACTTTTATGTATGGACATAATGGATACAGCATCAGCGGATTCAACTGGATAAGAGATTTCTTTAACATTCAACTCTGAGTCGGCTTTTCGGTTATCCATCTTTTGCAGTTTTGACAATTGGTCAACAAACCAAGGAACCGTACAGTTATTTTCATCACAGCGACAGGCAAGCGCAAACAATAAATCATATTGCTCAGCAAATACCGACAGATCCTTATGCCACCAGATATTATAACAATAGCCTAAATCAACCCACAGTTGTCTGATGGTATCCGTCAGCTTTTGGGAGCGTATACGTGCCTGATAGGTATGGAACAATGTACTGGCTTTTATATATTTGTCTTTATCAGAGCCTTTAAGCTGCGCAACAATAGCATCTGTATCCTGGTCATCAAAAGACTGTAAAACCACAGGCTGTGCATCAGGAGATTCAGGATCCTTTATGGCAGTACATAACACGGTTTCGACACCGTGCTGACTTAGCCCACAAAATGGAGATCGTAAAAAAGAGGCAAATGCCTGTACATCAAATGGATACACACATAAACGTATAAAATTATAAAAGTCAGTAACAAGAGCTTCTGCAAAAAGATTACTTTGTTGATCAACCACATAAGGAATCCCAGCACTACTTAAAAAATCAGTATAAGCACTGCGGTTTGTACGTGATTTTTCCAAAATGGCAAAATCCGAAAAAGAAAAACTCTGGTTGGTTTTTTTGCATTCCGCGTGTATACACAGTATGGTAGCAGCAACGTATTTGCCCAAACGCTTATGAGCATCAAGATAGTCCTTTTTTTGAGGAGAATCCTCTATTGAGTGAATATTATACATCACAGCATGTACTGGCACTGCACAGTGCAACGGATTATTGTTTATAAATAGATCCTCAGGCTTTGCTGTAACTTCTGGATTTTTTTCTGCAGTTGACTCAATCGTAAAACGAGCCTTATACAAATCGACAGGATTACCGTTACTGTCAGTTGCAAAGTTTTCAGGGAACACCCAAGGATAGTCCGTATCATTAGCATCGGAAGCAACGGTGATAATCTTTTTAAACTTTTCAGCTTTTGTACTGTCTGTTTTTTTGAGTGCTTCCGGATCTTTTACAACATATCCACCAAATATTTGGTTAAATGCATGGAGCAACTCGATATTAGAGCGATAATTAAAGTCCATATGCAGGACACTACCCTGCCCTTGGAGCATTGCATTTTGTTTATCATTAAAAACAGCAACCTCTGCACCACGGAATTTATAGATCGACTGCTTATCATCACCAACAAAAAAAATAGGCCGCTGAAGCAGATCAAGCAACTCACCATTTTTACGGTTATTATCCTGAAATTCATCGATCATGATTCTTCGATACATATCGTGTTCCTGCTGGCGAATATCATCACAGGTACGTAAGATATCAAGAGCCAATTCTGAAACATCTGCAAATGTTAAGTGACCGGTACGACGCTTGATGCCATTTATTGACATCATAAAGGTATCAAGCAATTGCATTATATCCTTTGCATCATCAACATGTATGATATAGGCAAAAATCATATCA